>NZ_FNWL01000003.1:0-50440 GCF_900108095.1 Natronorubrum sediminis | reverse complement strand
TCCGCGTCGTCGTCATCTGCCTCGTCGTCGTCCGCGTCGTCATCGTCTGCTTCGTCGTCGACTTGTTCGGCGAGTTCCTGGATCTCCTCAACGCTGTCCGCGGCGTTGTTCAATCCGTCGACTGCCTCTTGAGCAGCAGCGCCGTATTCTTCTTCGATCTCGTCAGCTTCTTCTTGTGCTTCTTCAGGGGTGTCGACATCGTCTGCGATGTCTTCACCGAGCATTTCCTGAGATTGCGTGTTGATCTCGTCAACGACCTGCGTGAAGATGTCGTCCTGGACTTCGTCGGCAGTGTCATCGTCGACTTCGTCGACCGTTTCGACGTCGTCTACGTTCTCGAGTTGTTCGTTGATATCTTCGATGAGCGCGTTGATATCGTCGGCCACATCGTCACCGGCTTCGTCGTCGTCATCTGCTTCGTCGTCGTCCGCGTCGTCGTCATCTGCTTCGTCGTCGTCCGCGTCGTCGTCATCCGCGTCGTCGTCATCTGCTTCGTCGTCATCCGCGTCGTCATCGTCGGCTTCGTCATCGTCGGCTTCGTCATCGTCCGCGTCGTCGTCATCTGCCTCGTCATCGTCTGCTTCGTCGTCATCCGCGTCTTCGACTTGTTCGGCGATCTCCTGGATCTCCTCAACGCTGTCCGCGGCGTTGTTCAGTCCGTCGACTGCTTCTTGAGCAGCAATGCCGTACTCGTCTTCGATCTCGTCAGCTTCTTCTTGTGCTTCTTCAGGGGTGTCGACATCGTCTGCGATGTCTTCACCGAGCATGTCCTGAGATTGCGTGTTTATCTCAGCGACAACTTGCGTGAAGATGTCATCTTGGACCTCGTCGGCAGTATCATCGTCGACTTCGTCGACCGTTTCGACGTCGTCTACGTTCTCGAGTTGTTCGTTGATATCTCCGATGAGCGCGTTAATCTCGTCGGCCTCTTCGTCAGCGTCGGCTTGAGTGCTTGCCCCGACAACCGATGCGCCGCCAGCGAATGCGGCTGACACCATAAGGACAGCAACGATCAGTGCAGATACCTGGTTTCGTGTTATCCGTGACATGTGGTTACCGTCTTCGGTGGCGGGTTGCCATCTTCGAAGACGAAAGAGTCATCGAGAGAGTTCTGTATTAAACCCAGGAACCGTTCAAAGTTTACATATCTCACAACAATAACCCAGTTGCGAGTTTAGCAACTGTTGGGATAATCATTATACTTGTGGCAACAGCGAACGTCGTTGCCTTTTATGTCGAGGATTTCACGAGAACGACTCCGCCTGAAAGCGTGATTTTCGACGCTCGATCGCAGAGGGAAACGCCTCGCAGCGACCATCGGTGGGTGCGGGCGACTCGAAGAGGCCCAACTAATGGCTTCGAAAGCGACGAAACGTGTGTTCCACTCGAGACCCTGGCTGCTCGAGGGTCGAATCGAGGCGGATCGAGATGACTCGAGCCCACAGCGGTACTGTCGAACTCGAGTCGACGGCCGTACCAGTCGCGGGAGTTGCTGAACGAGGTGGCCTCGTCGGGGCGCATTCGAGGGGGTCCCAAGGACGGAAGGAGTCCCTGGGGATGCGCCCCGACGACCGTTCGAATCGGTCGACCTCCTTCCGATAGCCGACCACGGACGACGAAACGATGTCCGGGAATCGCTCTCCGTTCGCGTCCCAACGGACAGATCGTTTTGGCGGTGGCTTCTGACTGCTAGTGAACGGCAGCGATCCTCTCGGCAACCGATGTCGATGTTACTCCAGTACATTCGAAGCGAAGCCAGCGAGTACGCCGCCGAGGGAGCCAAATACGAGGGGATACACCAGTCCGGCGATTGCGACTGCGAACAATGGATCGGGACGCATTGCACCTTCGCCCGGGTCGACGGTGAAAACGAACAACCCGAGGACGACGAGCGGAAAGTAGCCGACGACGATTGCCGCACCAGCGAGCGCGGCGTCGGTCGACGCCTCGAGGTCTGTCGCGGTGTACGAGGCAACCAGCGCGCCGGCAACGACTAGGGCAGCCACCGGAACGACGTACAGGAGAAGGGTACTCCCCCCGTCGGCGAGAACGAAATTGTGACTCTCTTCGAGTGCTTGCAACACGCTGTACTGGGGTACGTTGGCGTCGACGTTGTGTGCGTTGTAGAACAACAGGCCGACCATTTCGAGGTCGACGGACTCTTCGACCGCTAGCTCCAGCGCTTCGGCTTGCTCGTCCGACCGGATTTCGCCGATCGCACCGGCGTAGGTGACGAGGTATCCCAGTATCCACGCCGCTATGCCTGCTAACGCGCCCGCTACGATCGACACTCGTGAACTGTTCTCAGTTCCCATTGTCGGTCGAACCTTACTGTGACATAAAATGGTTGTTAAACATTATCACACATATGCAAGGTTTGAACACCGAGTGAAAAGTAATTATTTCGTGACTGTGTCGAGAGTACAATTGCTTGCGTTCGCTCGTGTTAGCTTGATGCCCGGTGCTCGAGTCGATACGGACGATGGCATTACAGCAACTCGAGCACGCGGACGAGCACATGCAGGAGTGTATCGATAACTGCCTCGAGGCTGCACAGGTCTGTGAGTGGTGTGCCGACGCCTGTGCGGGCGAGGGAGAGGGAATGGCGCGTTGTATCCGTCTCTGTCGGGACGTGGCAGACGTCGCCTCGCTTCACGCGCGATTCATGGCCCGTAATTCGGGGTATCATCGGGAACTCGGCGAACTCTGTGCCGACATCTGTGAGGAGTGCGCCGAAGAGTGTGCCCAACACGATCACGACCACTGTCAGGCTTGTGCAGAGATCCTGCCCGAGTGTGCAGAAAGCTGTCGAGAGATGGTCTCAGCCTGATGGTCTGAAACAGGAGGAAAGGCGCTGAGTCGACTCTGTATCTGTCTTATTATACCGATCAAAAGCGAGAGAGTCGCGACGAACCAGCCGCGATCGTCGGCGGACGCGAGCGTTCGTCGCGTCCCCTCGAGCGTGGATTACTCGTCGTCGTCCGTTCCGTTTTCGTCGTTCTCGTCGTTCTCTCCGTTTTCGTCTTCGTCGTCTGGCTCTTCGTCTACGTCCCCTGGATGCTCGTCCTCGTCGTCTTCGTCTTCGTCAGGGTCCTCGGCGTCCTCCTCGTCTTCCGCAGGGTCTTCTTCCTCGTCGTCGGGTTCCTCGATGTCGTCCGGTTCTTCGATCTCTTCGCCTTCGCCCTCGGGAACCATCTCGAGGACGACGCCGGTGTCACCCTGCGGGACGCCAACCTGGTTCGCGAGGATGTACACCTCGCCGTCGGCACCGCGGCCGAACTGGCGAACGAAGTGGTAGAGTTCACCGTCCTCGTTACCCTCGAACATCACTTCTTCCATGTCCCACAGCTCCTCTTGCGGGCGGCCGCCGTACTCGTCTCGGTCGTCGGTCGGCTCGAGGTCAAGATCTTCCGGTTCGGCGGCGAAGACGCGACCCAGTGGCTGCTGGCGGCCCTGGTCGACCGTCCAGTCGCCGAAGATGTACTTGCCCTCGAGTTCCTCGATCGTGTCGTCCTCGTAGGTGTGGCCGCCGATGATGACGATGCCGACCCCCTCGCCTTCGTAGACCTGCGGGTACTCGACGACGGGATCGATCAGTGGTTCGCCGCCGCGAACGTCGTCGGGCGTCTCGGTCGGACAGTCCTCGGGTGGCGTCGCAGGCGAATCAGTGCTGAAGCAGTGCGACCCTTCTCTGACGTTCCAGCCGTAGTTTTCACCCGATTCGATCTGATAGGCTGCTTCGTACAGCAGTTGTCCGGCGTCAGCGACGATACAGCGGTCGTCCTCGCTGAAGGTGATGCCGAAGGGGTTGCGTAGCCCCCACGCGTAGTACTCTTCGAGTCCCTCGCCTTCGAGGTCTTCGCCCTCCATGAACGGGTTGTCGTCCGGAATGCCGTACTCGCCGTAGTCCTGATCTTCTTGCTCGTCGACGTCGATCCGGAGGATGCCGCCGAGGAGGTTCTCCTCCGTGTCCTGTCCGTTGCCGCCCTCGTTCTCGTCGTACCAGTCTTCGACGTGGCCGTAGTCGGCGTCGTCACCACCGCCGCCGTCGCCCATCGGGTAGTAGAGGTAGCCGTCGGGGCCGAAGGCCATTGGGCCGCTGTCGTGATTGAACTGCGGGTGTTGAATCTCCATGATGCGCCGTTCGGAGTCGAGGTCGGCGCTCTCGTCGTCTTCGGCTTCGAACTCCGAGAGAACCTGGACGTGTGACCAGTCGTCGGGCGTCTCGTCGTCCGGCGGAGCGCTGTAGTTGACGTAGAACAAGCCGTTGTCCTCGTACTCGGGGTGGAACTCGAGACCGAGCAGACCGCGTTCGTCGTAGTCGCCCTCGGGATCAGCGTACTGTCCCGCGAACTCCTCGCCGACGGCGACCATCTCGTCGCCGATGTCGAGGAATGGCTCGTCTTCGATACCGTCGTCGCCGATGAGGTAGATTTCGCCGGTCTGGTCCGAGACGTACTGATAGTCCGACCCCTCGGGGTCGTGGAAGTCCGTCGGCGCGATCATCCCCTCGGCGACGGTATCGACGCCTACCGTCGGCCCTTCGGGGAAGTACCGGACGTCTTCTTCTTCCTCCTCTTCTTCCTCCTCGTCGAAGGAGATGTCTCCTCGCATCGTCTGAGGGTGGGGTTCGCAGTAGTACTCCGACATCTCCTCCTCGGCCTCGAACTCGACCGTTTGCGTTTCGCCTTCCTCTCCGATGAGTTCGGATTCGACGATGTGGTCGCCCTCCTCGTCGATGATGACGAAGTTGTGCTCGACGCCGTCTAGATTTTCCCACGTCACCTCGTAGCTCTCGCCTTCCTCGAGGACGAGCGTCGGGTTGTCCTCTCCTTCGATGTCTTCGGGTGCTTCGCCGACCCACGCGTCGCTCGCGCCGCCGAGTTCGAATTCGTTGTCGCCGTTCTCGTCGTCGTCTTCGTCTTCGTCCTCGTCCTGCGCGCTCGCCGCGCCGGTAAACCCGACGACGGCGCTCGCGGCTGCCGTCGCCTGCATGAAGCGACGCCTGGATGGCTTCGAGTGGGGACCGGGCGGACTCGAGTCGGGCGACTGCTCGGCTGTCGATTCCTCGTCGGGTACCGATTCCTCGTCGGTCGGTAGTCGGGAGTCGTCGGCTCCTGAATCAGGTGCCTCTTGGTTGTCAGTCATCGTCTGCCTACGCTATCAAGGAGGGGTGAGAAAGGCAGACAGGGCCGTTGCGAATATTTGTACGATTATTCTGATATAACGTTCGGGTAGCGGACCATTACCCGTGGGTTTTGGATTATCAGCGATTCGCCGGGTCGGATCATCGACGGCCTCCAAATCCGACTGGAAATCCCTTCGACTACCGACTACACGTACGCCTCGAGCGCCTCGTAAGCGTCTCGAGCCGCGCGATCCGGCTCGTCGGGATAGGTGTACAACTCGAGGGTGGCAAAGCCGTCGTAGCCGATGTCGTCGAGCGCGTCGAAAATCGCTCGAAAGTCGAGGTCGCCCTCGCCGGGGATTCGGTGGTAGTGCTTGCCCCGCCGCCCACCGACGATGTCCTCGAGGTGAATGCCGGTGATCGAACCGGCGCTGCGGCGAATGCTCTCAGCCACGTCCTCGCCGTAAACTGCCGCGTGGCCCACGTCCAGATTGATCCCGAGCCCCTCGCGGTCGACTTCCTCGAGTAAGTCGAGGACTTCGTCCGTATTCTCGATCAGGAGTTCGGGTTCGTACTCGATGCCGACCGCGACGCCGCGAGCGTCGGCGTAATCGAGGATCGACGAGAGCGACTCGAGGAGGTACGCACGAGCCTCCTCGGGCATCGTTCCGGGGAGTGGCCGCCCGGTGGCCAGACAGACCGCGGGGGCGTCGACCGTGTCCGCGAGGTCGATCGCTCGCTTCGTGTACTCGATTCTCCATTCGCGGGCGTCCGCGTCCGCACGGATGATGCTCGGTTCGAAAAACGCCGAGGGTGGGGCGTCGTCGTAGTACCCCATCGCCGTGTTCGCGTTGACGTTCGAGACGGCGAGGTCGGTCTCCTCGAGTGCCTCGAGAAGATTCTCGCGGTCCGCCTCGGTAAATTCGGGGAAGTAGGCGTGGGGGTCGTCGCCGAGGAGTTCGACGCCGGCGTAGCCGTGGTCAGCGATGCGTCGAATCGCGGTCGGCAGCGAGTGGCGCGTGTACGCGTTCGTGGAGAAAGCGAGGTCGACCATAGCGAGCCTATCCCGACGAGGTACTAATCCGTTGGCCAGGAATTCGAGCCCTACACCGTCGAATGAGGGACTGTCGGGAAGACGAGGCGCGGAGAAGCAGCGGCAACTCGAGATTAGCGCGTGAAACGGCCGGCCAGAGCGCGATTGTGCGTGGAACGATTTGCGCGATTTATTCGGCAGAGCGACCCTTCCGTGGTAGGGCGAGTCACAGCGAGCGCTGAGTCCTCCTGCCAGCAGCGAGTTCGCCAGACTCGCGGTCGGAGGCCGCTGCGTTCGAACGTCGTCCACACCACAGGAACGCAGTTCACGTGAGACACAATGAGTTATCCAGATAAGCCAGCAGACGGTATTCACGACGGTCGGATCACGCGACAATCACGACGGACGGTCCTCCGCGCACTCGCGGCGACAGGGTCTGCGACGGCACTCGGTGGCGTCGCAGGCGTGCAGGCACAAGAAGACGAGGACGACCCGGACGAGGACGTCGAGGAAGCGGACGACGACGAGTTCGGTGACATTCCCGTCGCGGGGGAGTTCCCCGAAGGAGAGACGGTCGGTCTCCAGTTGATGGCCGCGAACATCCCCGCGCCGACGGATTTCGATTACGTCGAAGTAAATGGCGAGGTGTATCACTTCATCGTCACGCAGACGGGTCAGGTGTTCGCCACGAACCTCGAGGAAGACGTCGACGAGATCGACGACGAAGACGATCTCGAGGACGACCCCGACCTCGATGACGATGACGAGCCAGCGGATGACCTCGACGAAGACGATGTCGAAGAAGAGCCGGCTGACGAGGAAACGGAGAGTTTCGTTCAGGAGACGGACGACGAGGACGACGAGGTTGACGATGCGGTCGACGACGACGGCGAACCGACGGAATTCGTCTTCAACGGCGTCATTTCGGCTTGGTTCGGGATGGAGCCCGACGAACTCGACGGGGAGGAGAATCCGACACTCGAGTTGACTGCGGGTGAAACCTACGAGTTCACCTGGGAGAACGGCGACGGCCAGCCCCACAACGTCGTGATTCTCGACGCGACGGACGAGATCCTCGAGCGAACGGAGATCATTCGAGAGGCGGGCGAAACACAGACGCTCGAGTTCGAGGCGACCGAGGAGATGGATCGATACCTCTGTGAGGTCCATCCGGGGACGATGGTCGGGAGTATCCAGGTCGAGGAGGAAGATCCCGACGAGCCCGACGAAGTAGACGACGAGGTCCCCGAGGACGCGCTGACGACCGACGATATGGACCTCTTCCTCGACATCGAAGATCAACTGGTCAGCCTCGGTATCGGCGAACTCGGTGGGTACGACGAGCGCGGCCTGCTCGGGATCGCGTTCCACCCCGACTTTTCGGACAACGGCCTGTTCTACGTCAGGTACAGCGCCCCCGAACGCGAGGGACTGGGATACGACCACACCGACGTGCTCGCGGAGTTCGAGGCCGAGTCGGACGGCGACGAACTCAGCGTCGACCCCGACTCCGAGCGGACCGTCATGGAGATCCAACAGCCCCAGGACAACCACAACGGCGGCCGACTCGCCTTCGGTCCCGACGGCTACCTCTACACGTCGGTCGGCGACGGCGGCAACGTCCACGACATCGGCGTCGGCCACGTGGAGGACTGGTACGACGAGAACGAAGGCGGCAACGCCCAGGATACTCGAGAGAATCTCCTCGGCGGCATTCACCGGATCGATGTCGATGCGAACGGCGAGGACGAGGACGCAGACGACAACGACGAACTCGAGGACGAGAACGATGTCGACGATGACGACGACAACGGCGACGATGACGACGGCGAAGCCGAGGCCGAGTTCGGCGAGTACGGCATTCCGGACGATAACCCGCTCGTCGACTCCGAGGAGGACTTAGGCGAGTACTGGGCCTGGGGCTTTCGCAACCCGTGGGGGATGTCGATCGACGACGACGGACAGGTGTTCGTCTCAGACGCCGGCCAGCACGCCGTCGAATCGATCTACGCCGTCGAGGAGGGCGGCAACTACAGCTGGAACGTAAAGGAAGGATCCTTCTGCTTCAGCACCGACTCGCCCCTCGAGCCCCCGGAAGACTGCCCCGACGAGGTCGGCGAGGGGGCCGGGGAGGCACGGGAAGGCGAACCGCTCCGAGATCCGATCGCGGAGTACCAACACACTCGCATCTCGGAGGCGTTCATCGACAGTTCGGTCGTCGTCGGCGGCCACCGGTACGCGGGCGAGGCGATCCCCGAACTCGAGGACGCGTTCGTCTTCGGCAACTGGAGCAGTCAGGGCGTCGCCGAAGCGGATGGAGAGATCATCGCGGCGATCGACCCTGCCACCAACGGCGATGCTGACGACGATGACGAACTTGACGAAGACGACAACGATGTAGACGACGACGGGGAGACCGACCTCGTCGAGGTCGACGAGCGCTGGGAACTCGAGGAACTCCAGTTCGAGGGCGCGGACGACGAGTCGATCAACCGCTACGTCTACGGCGTCGAGCGCGACGAAGAAGGCGAACTCTACGTCCTCGCGAACACCGACTTCCGACCGCAGGAGGAAACGGGTGAGATCTACAAAATCGTCCCCGCCGACGAGGGAGAGGACGTCCCCGAGCCGGAGGACCCCTTCGTCGTCGACGAAGAAGAGATGGACGGGGAAGAGCCCGAAGCGGAAGCGCCGGACGAGGAAGAAGACGATGAGATGATGAACGGGAATGGGATGGACGAAGACGGCATGGACGGCGATGGCATGAACGGAGACGGCCCGGGCGACGGGATGATGGACGAAGACGACGACAACGGCGACGACTACTGAGACGCAAGCGAAGCGGGTCGCCAAAGTCACTCTCAAGAACAGCCTTCACTCGAGGGCGTCTTACCCGGGATGGCTCGCTTCACGAAACGCCATCTCCGAGTTCTATCGACTTTTTTGGTTCGGTAGGATAGTTCCGTCACTCAGGTAACGTCGAACACCTGCGAGAGTCCTCGAGCGGGGACCAAAAATACGCCAGCCGCGAGCGCCCACAGGACGCCACTCGCAGCCGCGAACGCGGCGTTGAGCAAGACGAGACCGAGGACGCAGGCACCGACCGCCGGACCGACGGTTGCGGGTGTCGGATCCGAGACGGCTGCGCGTAACGGCCGTCCGACCCACCACAGGAAGGCGACGGCGAAAGCGAGGGCAGTCGCCGCCTCGAGCGCTCCCGACCCGGTGACAACGTGAAAACCGCCGACGGCGAGGACGCTTCCGAGCACGGCACCGATCGCAAGGCCGACCGCGCCGCGATTCTCGCCAACGGTTTCGCCGGCGGCCATCCCGGTGACGGCGGCGATGTAAGCCGCCACGACGAGCGAAACGAGAAGCGCGGACGCGGGGAGCGAGAGCAGGGAGACGGCCCCCGCAGTCGTTCCCAGGACGACGTTCAGTCCTCGAGTCGCGCCCATCGTCAGGAATCCGGCGGCGCTGCCTTTCGTCCAACCGTCGTACGTGACGATCGCGGCGGCGAGGAGCCCTGCGACGAGGCCGCCGGAGACGCCCGTCGCGACGAACGCGACGACGATCCCGAAAACGAGCAGCGAGGTACCGAGTGCGAACGCCGTTCGACGGGAAACGCGCCCCGAGGGGATCGGGCGTTCGGGTCGCTCGAGTCGGTCTTTCGGGGCGTCGAACGCGTCGTTGAGCGTCGTTCCGCCGGCGTAGAGGAACATCGAGGCGATTGCGAGGCCGACGATTTCTGTCGAGGCGACGTTGCCGCCTGCGCCAGCGGCCGCGACGAGCGCCGCGCCGAGGATCACGTCCGGTGGCGCGGTGAAGAGGTTCGGCACGCGCACGAGTTCGGCGTACGTCCCGAGCGTGTCTCGAACCCCCCTTCGCTCGGTGGCGATCACGACAGAGCCCTCCTCACCCCCGACCACCTACGTCCACCCGCGTTCCTCGAGGTAGTCCATCGCCTCGTTCGCTGTCTGGATCGGCGTCTCCTCGTAAGGGTAGAGTTCGACGGTGACGTAGCCCTCGTACCCTCGGCCCTCGAGTTCGCCGAGGAAGGCGTCGATGTCCATCGCGCCGTCGCCGAGTTGGGTGTGCTCGTGGGTTCGGTCGTCGGGGATGTCCTCGAGGTGATAGTGGTCGGTGTACTCCCAGAGCGGGTCGACCAGTTCCGCTGGGTCCTCGCCGACGCAGTAGAAGTGGCCCGCGTCGAAGTTACACTTTACTCGTTCGGAGTCGACGCGCTCGAGCAGGTCGAGGAACTCCCCGGAGGTCTCGATCAGCAAGTCGGGTTCGGGTTCGACGAGGAGGTCGACGCCCACGGCCTCGGCCCGATCAGCCACCTCCTCGAGGGCGTCGACGAACTGGTCCATCGCCCACTCGCGGGACTTGCCTTCGGGAATCGGCCCGCCGGGTTCGATCGAGATGTAGGGAATCTCGAGTTCGGCCGCGGTCTCGAGGGCCGCGAGGGTGTAGTCGATTCGTTCGCGGCGGTAGTCGGGGTCGGGTTCGACGTAGGATGGGTGGTGAAAGTCCTCGATGGCCGTCAACATGAACGCGTTGCCGTTGCTGATGGCGATATCGTTCGCCTCGAGGGCCTGCCGGACGGCGTCGTAGTCGTCCTCGCTCGCGTCGGGAGGATAGAGGTGTGGCTCGTCGAAGAGCAGTTCGACGCCGTCGTAGCCCGCGTCGGCAATGGCCTCGATCGACTCCTCGAGGCCGTACTCGCGAAACGCGTTGGTGGAGAAGCCAAACTGCATGGTTCAGGGCTCGTAGTCGAAGTTCGGCGACTGATCGAAGAACTCGTAGGGGTTGTCGAAGACGACCTTCTTGACCTCCTCGCGCTCCCAGCCCCGATCGAGCATCTCGTCTCGCGCCTTCGGAACCGCGAGCGGGTCCGAGGGGTCCCAGTCGGCGGCGCTGTTGAACAGCATCCGGTCGGTGCCGTACTCCTCAAGGAGATCGATCGCCGCGCTGGCTTCGATCTTTCCGGGGTAGAGCGTGAAGCCGATCCAACAGTCGGTTCGCGTCGAGATGTCGATCGTGTTCTCCGTGTTGTGATCGATGACGATTCGCTCTTCCGTGAGCCCCATCTCCTCGATGATCTCGACGATCCGTTCGGTGCCAGCCGGCTTGTCGGTGTGGGGCGTGTGGATCATGACGGGGAGTTCGCGTGCTTCGGCCAACTCGAGTTGCTCGCGGAAGGCCCACTCCTCGTCGTCGGTGACCTGATCGAAGCCGATCTCGCCGACGCCGACGACGGGGTCGCGATCCAGGTACTCCGGGACGCGCTCTACGACCTCCTCGGCCATCTCGCGGTAGTTGGCCTCCTTGGGCTCGAGACCGATCGTGACGTAGTGGTCCACGTTGGCCGTCCGCTCCGCGCGGTCGGTCTCGTGTTCGATGATCTGCTCGAAGTAATCGAAGAACGAACCGGCGTTGTGCTTGTCCTGTCCGCTCCAGAACGCCGGTTCGATACAACACTCGATGCCGGCCCGTCGCGCTCGCTCGTAATCGTCCGCGGAGCGCGAAATCATGTGCATGTGAGGGTCGATAATCCGCATACGTCGTCTCCGTCGGGTGGCCGTTTTGGATGAACGGACTGTTCAAGCCACAAAGCCCAGATTACGGCCGATGAAACGACGACGCGCGACGCTCGAGTCACCTGCTCGAGCGGCCAACGGTCGATTACGCGTCCTACGCGTGCCATAACAAACACCGCTCGCCCCCGACTTTCGGAGGATGCTGCGCACCGAACGCACGAAGAGGGAATCGGGGTTGCACCACGCGACGGCCACGGGGCCGGTCCGAACGGACCGACGTGATCTGCGATGAGCGCACCCACTCCCAACGAGAGTGACGAGCGACTCGGCGTCTGGCTCGTCGGCGCTCGTGGGAACGTCGCGACGACGGCCATCGTGGGTGCGCGAGCGATCGCTCGCGGGCTGACCGGGACCACCGGCATGGTCACGGAACGGGCCCCCGTCTCGAGACTCGAGCTTCCCCCCGTCTCGGGATTCGTCTTCGGCGGTCACGATATCGAACGCGAATCGCTCCTCGAGCAGGCCACTCGCCAGTCCGAACGCAACGGCGTTCCGGACGGTGAGACGCTCGCGACCGTCGAAGACGACCTCGAGCGAATCGACGAGCGAATCGAGGTCGGAACGGCCCGCAACTGCGGGGCCGCCGTCTCCGCGGAGAGCCAGCACCTCGACCCGGAGCTAACGGTTGGCTCCGTCGTCGAGCAGATTCGATCCGACTACCGGGCGTTTCGCGAAGATCACGGCCTCGATCGACTCGTCGTGGTCAACGTCGCCTCGACGGAGCCGGAACTCGACGATTCCGACGCCTACGACAGCCGAGAGGCCCTCGAGCGAGCGATCGAGGAAGACGACGGTGACCTGCCGGCGAGCGTGCTCTACGCCTACGCCGCCGTCGTCGACGGTCACCCCTTCGTCAACTTCACGCCGAGTACGGGCAACGCGCTGGGCGGGATTCGCGAACTCGCCGTCGAGAAGAACGTCCCGCATATGGGCCGAGACGCGAAAACGGGCGAAACGCTGGTGAAATCCGCGCTCGCGCCGATGTTCGCCGGTCGGAACCTGCAGGTGCTCGCCTGGGAGGGCCACAACATCCTCGGCAACAAGGACGGGCTGGTGCTCGAGGACGACGCGAACGCCGCGGGCAAGCTCTCGAGCAAGGGCGAACTGCTCGAGTCCATTCTGCCCGACATCGGACACAATCGAGTCCGCATCGACTACACGCCCTCGCTTGCGGACTGGAAGACGGCCTGGGACTACATCCACTTCGAGGGCTTTCTCGACACCGAGATGAAGATGCAGTTCACCTGGGAGGGCTCAGACTCCGCACTGGCCGCGCCCCTCGTGCTCGACCTCGTTCGGCTGATCGCCCACGCGGACGAACACGACGAGGGTGGCCTCCAGCCCCAGCTTTCGTCGTTCTTCAAGGCTCCACTCGGCGTTGACGAGCACGACTTCTCCCGCCAACTCGAGGGGCTCACAGAGTACGCCGAACGCCACAGTTGATACACCCTTTCCCGCGATCAAGCACGTCTTTCGACGCGATCAATGACCGAACACACCCCAACCCAACCGACGCCAGCCGCTCCACACGAATCGATCGCTGCAGACCGCGTCATCGTCCTCGACGTCGTCGGGCTGCAGCCCCACCACGTCGACACTGACCGAACGCCGACGCTCGCCGAACAATTTCCAACAGATCAGGTGACTAACCTCCGCCCGCCGTTTCCGGCCGTCACGGTCCCCGCACAGACGACGCTCGCAACCGGGATGCACCCTCGAGACCACGGCGACGTCTCGAGTGGCGAGTACGACCGCGAGCGCGACGCCGCCGAGTTGTGGGAGCGCGACCGGGCGGATCGAAACCGAATCTGGGAGTACGCAAGCGACGAGGCGGGGCTGACGACCGGCGTCCTGAACTTCCAGCACCTGATCGGCACGAGCGCCGACGTCGCGCTCACCCCCTCGCCCAACGAGGACGAGGACAACAACATCCTCGAGATGAACTGCTGGACGAACCCCGACGGCTTCTACGACGACCTCCGCGAGGAGTACGGCCACTTTCCGCTTCACAGCTACTGGGGGCCCGGAGCCAGTGCCGAGAGCAGCGAGTGGATCCTCACCGCCGCACGCGAAGCGATCGAACGCTTCGATCCCGACCTGCTCTGGGTGTACGTGCCCCACCTCGATTACGTCGGCCAAAGTGAGGGTCCCGACTCCGACGCCTTCGAGGCCGAACTCGAGACCGTCGACGGCCTCCTCTCCTCGTTTCTCGACTTCCTCGCCGAGACCGAACGCTGGGACGACACCCTTCTCACGCTCGTCAGCGAGTACGGCTTCCACGGCGTCGACCAGCCGGTGTTTCCGAACCGCGCGCTTCGCGAGGCTGGGCTACTCGAGACGGCCGACGACGGCGACGTCGACATCCCCGCGTCGGACGCCTTCGCCATGGTCGACCACCAGATCGCTCACGTCTACGCCGACGAAGGTGTCCAGGAGGAGGCTCGAGACGCCCTTGCTGGACTCGAAGGGATCGACGAGATTCTCGCCGACGACAGAAAAGCCGAGTACGGGATCGACCACCCGAACGCGGGCGAGTTCGTCCTCGTCGCGAAGGAAAACGCGTGGTTCCAGTACTATTGGTGGGACGACCGCGACGACGCCCCGCCGTACGCCACCGACATGGACATCCACAAAAAGCCCGGCTTCGACCCCTGCGAGTTGTTTTTCGGCGACGACGGATTGGTCTCGCTGGACCCGACGACGGTCAGCGGCTCCCACGGCCGCATCGACGACTCCGCATACGGCTGCTTCGGCCTCGGTGGCCCGGCAGCGTCGGCGCTCGAGGACGAGACCGTCGACGCGACGGCCGTCACGCCGTTCCTCGAGGGCGTGCTCGGACTCGAGTGATTCAGTAATGGCAGAATCGATCGAACAGAACGGCTCGCGCCCGCCAGTTCTCGTCCAGCTTTTCAGTAGCGCGGGGAATTGTATCCGCGGTAGTCAGGCCGATCCGGGTTGAGGAGTCCGCCGAGTGCCCCGGCGATCGCGCTCTCGAGGGCCATCACGAACGAGACGAAGATTGCGACGGCGAGGATACCGATGCCCGCCGCACCGGAGATCAATCCGCCGGCCGGGCCGAGCGTCCAGCCAGCGAGGCCGACGAACACCGCGATCAGGAGGCCGCCGACGAGGCCGCCGAGTGCGCCCGCGAGCAAGCCGTGCCAGAAGCCCCGGAGGAGGCCGCCGCCGGCGACGTATCCCGCGACGAAGCCACCAACCAACCCGGCGGCAAGCTGGCCCACTCCGGGAATCGCCAGCCCGAGGATTCCGAGGACGGTCGCGACGAGGAAGCCGATGATGACCGCACGCCAGTTCGTCATGCCAATATAGAGGGACTCCGCGAGGAAAAGATCGCCGCTCGTAACGAACGACCTTTTAAGACCGCGAATCCTACGTACCGCTATGATTTTCGAAGACCTTCCGACGACGCCCACGTCGGAAGAGCTGATCGACAAAGCATTTTCGCGGGCGGCGCGGTCGGGGAACGCCAAACAGGGCCTCGAGGCCCAGCAGTCGATGCTCCAGGTTGCGGCGAACATTGTCTCGGACAACTTAGAAAACGTCGTCACGGCGTGGCCGGATTTCGCCTACGAGGACGACGTCCACCCGTTTTACTACGAACTCGCCGACGCCATCGTCGACGTCGACAGGCTCCGACAGAGCCTCTCGGAGGTGATGTGGGCGAGTCGAAAGGCTCGAGAGATCCACGAAGAATACCAACCGCGCCTGCGCAAGACCGACGTCGACACGGCCCGCAAACACCGTAAACAGGCCTTCGCCCGCCTCGCCGACATCGTCGAGCAAGTCGACGACGAATTGCTGTACATCAACAAGTCCCGAAACGACCTGCGCGACCTGCCCGAGATCAACCCCGACGAGCCAACCATCGTTGTCGCGGGCTACCCGAACGTCGGCAAATCCTCGTTCGTCAACGACATCACGAACGCCCGCGGCGAGACGGCGTCCTATCCCTTCACGACGAGGGGAATCGGCCTGGGTCACTTCGAACGCGAACACGTTCGCTACCAGATCGTCGACACACCCGGCCTGCTCGACCGGCCGCCAGCAGAGCGAAACGAGATCGAATCGCAGGCCGTCAGCGCCATCGAACACCTCGCCGACTGCATGCTCGTGATGATCGATCCGAGCGCCGAGTGTGGCTACCCCCTCAACTCCCAACTCGAGCTTCGCGACGCCATCGGGACCCAATTCGAGGACGTTCCCGTCCTCACGATCGCGAACAAGGTCGACCGGAAGGAGGTCTGGGACGACCGCCACGCAGACGAGCTGAACGCCGACTACACGATGAGCGTCGAAACCGGCGAGGACGTCGAAACCGTGCTCGAGGCGGCCGTCGAGGCCATCGATCACGAACCGAAACTGCCGTTCGAGGAGTAAGCGTCTCGACGAACCGTCGACTCGAGAACCGCGAACAGCGAACCGACAGCCCTACTGGCGACCACCTCGAATCATCAGTCGATGAAAGGACCGGGTCTCTTCTGGATGCTCCAGACTGCCGCCGGGATGTCGATGGCAGCACCCATGTTCGTCGTCGGCTTCGAGTTCTTCCGAACCGGCCGGACACTATTCGGCGTCGGCTTTTTCGCACTCGGTGCGATTGCGCTGTACTTCCCGACGTACTTCCTCAACCGAATCGGCGGGCCACGAACGTGGATCCGCCGCCGACTCGGACGTGGCGACTCGAGCGAGAGCGACGAGACGCCAGCGGACGAGAGCGAAAGTAAGCGGACGTTCTTCGACCGATTTCGGCAGTAAAATCGATAGCAGACTCACCGTTCGTCGATACCAACGGCTCGAACCTCGACGCCCACCTCTTCGTCAGTGTGTTGTTCGATCCGCTCGTGTAACTCGTCGGCGAGCTCTGGCGGCAACTCCCCCGGCGGGCCGCCCACGGTGAGGACCACCCGTTCGGGCCCGATGAACGGATAGTCGTCGTCCATTACGACCTCGGACTCGAGCAATTGGTACTCCTCGAACTCCTCGTCGCTGAGCACCAGTTCGGCTTCCGTCTGGGCGTTCTCCTCGAACGTCGAGGCGGTGTACGAGGAGTACGTGATCGCCCCGAGAAAGAGCGCGAAGACGAGCACGATGACGACCAGCCCGACGATTCGCCTGCGCACGCGCTGTTCTGTCTCGTCGAGCGAGAAGAGGTTCTCTGGACGATAGCCGACGTACCACAGCGTAAGGAGCCCCGCGAGATTCACCGAGAGGACGTTGACCAACACGAGCACCGTCGAGCCGATGGCCGCCGACGGTTCGCCCCAGGCCATCGCGATTCCCGCGGCTGCCGCGGGCGGGATCAACGCCGCCGCGATCATGACGCCGACCAGCGCGACCGAGATCCCCGTCGCGATGCTCACGATCCCCGCCACGCCGGCTCCGAGGGCAACCGCGAGCGACAGCAGATCCGGCGCGAGTCGCTCCGAAATCTCGTCGACGTTGGCGATCTCGAGTCCCGGCGGAACGATGTTCGTCACGCGAACCATCCACGCGAAGATCGCCGCGGCCGCGATCGCGAGGATGACACCCAGGATCTGATAGAGAATGCTCTCGAGGAAGAGGTCTTCGTCGTCGATCACCGAACCGACGCTCGCACCCAGGGCCGGCCCGATCAGGGGCGCGATCACCATCGAACCGACGACCACGGCGGGCGAGTCGAGCAACAATCCGGCCGTCGCAACGACGGCGCTCACGATCGTCATCGTCGCGTAGATGCCGAACGTCGGCGTCAGCGCGTTCGCCTCGGCCTGTAACTCCTGTCTCGAGATGCGATCCGAGCCGACGTCACCCTTCTCGTACTCCTCGCGTAGCTCCTCGAACCGACGGGAGACCACCGTTTCGGCGTCGACGACGACCGTGTAGGCGTCGTCGTCGATCCCCGCCTCGTTGAGGTCGTCGAGCACGGGTTCGACCGCCGGTGACGGCAACGGAAAGTAGACGACCGCCGTGTACTCTCGGTCGCTATCTTCGTCCGTCACGACGTAATCGATTTCCCGACCGTCGAGCGTCTCGAGGATCGTCTGGCGCTTTCCCGTCGGAACCGTCAACTGTACCAACCGCACAGGTCCGTGTAACCACCTCGTGTGGGATAACTCCAGTGTATTACTGCAGGCTGAGATCGGCGTCCTCGACTCGAGCACGCTACTTGGTCGGGACGGTGGTCAATAGCGCATCTCATCGGAGCCACGCCTCGAGCGAGGCGAACGCACCACGTATAAACCCGTCACGACCCTACGGCGGTGTATGTTCGAGACGCGACCCGACCGCGAGGCCGAAGTAGCCCTCGTCGGTCGCTCCAACGTGGGCAAGTCGACGCTCATGCGGGAACTGACCGGCCACAGCTTCGACACCGGCGGCAAACCCGGCGTTACCCGCGAGCCGAATCACTACGACTGGAACGCCGAGGACTTCGTCATCACCGACCTGCCCGGCTTTGGCTTCATGAGCGGCGTCCACGAGGACCACCGCGAGCAGATCAAGACCGACATCGTCCACTATCTCGAGGAGTACGCCGACAACATCCTCGTCGCCGTATTAGTGGTCGACGGCAAGAGCGTCATCGACATCATCGACCGCCACTCCGGCCCGGACGAGATTCCCTACGACGTCGAGATGTTCCACTTCCTGCGCGAACTGGACGTCCCCACCGTCGTCGCCGTCAACAAGATGGACAAAGTCGACGACCGCGACGAACGCCTGAACGATCTCTGTGACCGCCTCGGCCTCCTCCCGCCGTGGAAACAGTGGCAAGAGACCATTGCCCCCATCACCGCCAAGCGAGGCCAGATCGATCCCCTGAACGAGGCCGTCCGCGGACACCTCCACGAACAACAGCGCGACGACCTGTTCAAATTTTTCTAACGAAATTTTACTCTGCGTTTGTTTCGCGCTGACGGCAGCTACGCTGCCGCACAGCGCGTCGGCTCTCGGTAAAATTTCGATCAAAAGCACTCCTCCTTCCGCTCCGGGTCACGTCGTGACCCTTCGCATCAGTCGTCGGCCCGCTCGCTCACTGCGTGCGCTCGCGGTCGGGTTGTGTGGTTCAGCCTGCCCTTCCCCGGGGAACGCGGCTCTCGCGTTGCTCGAGCCGCGTTCCCGGCCACTGCGTCGGTCGTTAGGTCATCCGTCAATGCTGTCGATTTCAGCCTCGAGTCCCGAAGCTGAACAGTACGTCTGCGCATAAATTCGCTTAATCGCGAGATAATAAGGGGGAGACAGGACGGTGGCGAGAGTATGGACGACAGCTCGTCGAAATCGATTGACGGAATGGGGCGGCGGGATCTCTGTCGGCTCGGGGCGGCAGGGACGTTCGCACTCACCGGGGTAGGGAGTGGTGTCGGAACCGGTGCAGTCGTCGGGTCCGTGGAATCGGGCACGAACGGCCAGGTCGTGTTCATCTACGACGATAGCTGGCGCGAGGATTGGACCGACACGTTCCCGGTTCATCAGGAAGAGGGCGTCCCCGCCTGCTGTGCCGCCGTTCCCGACCATATCGACACCTCCTGGGGACTGCTTCCGGAGCACCTACGCGAGATGGAAGACGAAGGCTGGGAGATCATGTCCCACTCTACGAGTCACGTCGCCGTCGGGAACCTCTACCTGACCGAACCCGCCGAACCCGAGGACGAACGGCTCGCTCTCGACGGCAGCTTTCTCGGCGATTACACTGACGACGAAATCGTCGTCAGCGACGGCGACCGAACCGTCGAGAACGCCGTCGCTGGCGGCGGAGAGGACGAGGACGGAATCTACCTCGAGCTCGCAGAACCCGTCGGCGAGTCGTTCGAGGCCGAGACGGCGTTCGCCAGATTCGACGACGACCGAATCCACGAGGAGGTCGTCGGTTCGAAGGAGACGCTCGAGGAGCTTGGCGTCGAGGTCGACGCGTTCGTCGCCCCCTTCGGGCGCAGCGAGGGCCTCGCCGGCGACCTCGTTCGGGACCACTACGGCGCGTTTCCCAACGGCGACGACAGCGCTCTGAACGCCCTCGAGGACATCGACCCGTACGAACTCGGGCGCTCGAGTATCGACGGGGAGTCGGCGAGTGAGCTGGATATCGAAGCCTACTACAACGACGTCGCCGACAGCGACGCCCTTGGAATCGTCGTCGGCCACAGCCAGTTCGACGAGACGACACCCGAACGCGTCCGCTTCGCGATTCAGGCCGCGAAAGATCGCGATCTCGAGATCGTGACGCTCCGCGAGGCGCTGATCGACCTCGACGTGTGGGAGGGCGAGACCGGCGGCGCTGACAGCGAGGGCGAAGCTGGTGACGACGAAGACGGACCCGGTCCCGAGGACGAACGCGACGACGAAACGTCCGCAGAAACGGACGACGCGTTCGGAGCGACGGTCCGAGAGAATCGGACGCCACTGCTGGCCGGAACGGGCGCGCTCGCGGCCCTCGGCCTCGCCGGTACCGCCGCCTACCGACGACTCACGCGCTCGGACGACGACGGGAGGCTGTGACTCGGAAAACCCTGCAAACCTGTGTGCTGTAACTCGGCCGTGTTCCGAGTGAGATGCACGTAACCCACCGTCGGCTCAGACGACTCGATTCGTGAACGCCTCGTCGGCCTCGAGTCTCCCGACGTTCGTCTCGACGAGTTCGCCGACGTCGCGGAAGTAGTCTCGCGTGAGGGCCGCACTGTGGGGCGTGACGATGACCTCGTCCATCTCCCACAGCGGCGACTCCTCGGGAAGTGGTTCGTCTTCGAAGACGTCGAGCGCAGCACCCCGGATCGCTCCCGACTCGAGGGCGTCGATCAACGCAGGCTGGTCGACGACCGAGCCGCGGGCGACGTTGACGAAGGAGGCGTCTTCGCGCATGGTCTCGAACGCGTCGGCGTCGAAGAGGTGGTAAGTCTCGTCGGTCAAGGGAACGGTGACGACGACGAAATCGGCGTCCCCGATGGCGGTGTGGAGGTCCTCGTTCGCGTAGACGTCCTCGAAGCCGGGAACCGGTTCCTCGGAACGGCGCACGCCAGTAACCCGAACGCCTAGCGAGCCGAGCGTCTCTGCGACGCCGCGACCGAGCGTCCCCGTCCCGACGACGCAGGCCGTCGTTCCGGGGAGCGTAAACGCCTCGTCCCACTCGGGGCGATGCCACTGGCGCTCTTGCTGGTTGGCCACGTGGTCGTGAAGCCGCCTCGAGAACGAGAGCAGGTAGCCCGCCACGGTCTCGCCGACCGTGCGGCCGTGGATTCCGGTACTGTTCGTGAGGATCACATCGTGGTCTTCGAACTCGTCGAAGGGGAACCGATCCACGCCGGCCTGAATGGAGTGAATCCAGTCGCACTCGAGGAACGCTTCGCGGTGCTCGATGGTGACGACGGCATCGCAGTCCGAAATCTCGTCGTCGCCAATGACGTCGACCGAAACGGGAAGGTCGGCGAGAAAGTCGGCCAGTTCCTCCGGCGGGAACACCGACGCGACCGAGTCGTGAACGCCCAGTTGCTCGAGATCGAAGTGCATAGCTGACGGTACGAACGAATTCGGGTTGAATCTTTCCCGACCACTGTATCCGACAATCTACTTTGAGAGTATCCGCCCTCGAAACGTGGCAGACGCGCCAACTAATCGTTTCGCGACCATCGCAGCCCTATGAGAGAAGTGTTAACTTATACCAACGCATAGTTGACGAAATGACCGAGCGCGACGAGACGCAACGGGCAGCAGCGGTATGCGAGAGTTGTGGGACAGCACACGCGGTTCGTCTCGGTCCCGACGGAGAGATTCAACCGATAGGAACTGGACACGGTCCCAAGTGTACGTGCGGAAACGAGACGCTCCAGATTATGAGCTCCGACGCGGTCGTAATGGAGGACGCGGAGGACACCGGAACGAACGACAGCGGAGAAACGGATTCAGGCCAGTAGTTCAGGCGGGTGTCGACCGTCATCGAGAACGCACTCGGCGAATCGCCATTGGTGGAGAGTCGGACACCGCTGGTGGTAGTTGTCACGACATAGTTGTCACTCCACAGATTGGAAGTGGCGGCTCAGGAAAAACCCTCGTCACACGGGGCTCGGTGGGGGTAACACTTCGTCACTGCCGCCACTCTCACTCCGCACTCGAGTCGTTTCCGTCTATCGCTTCTCGAATCACTCGCGCCAGTCCTCGAGTTCGCGCAGTTGTGCCACGACGTCGCCGACGTCCTCGTCCTCGAGTGCGCCGCGTTCGGTTACGTACTCCTCGACGCAGTCGGCGGGCGTCACGTCGAACGTCGGATTCGCTACGTCGAGTGACGCCTCGCCGTCGTAGACTGCCGACCGATCGCCTGACTCGAGGTTGACCTCCTCGCGCGTCGACACCTTGTCCGTCGCGGCGACGACCGAGACGGGGATGCCCTCGCGCGTTGCGGCGAGCGCGACTCCCCGCGTTCCCGTCTTGTTCACCACGGAGCCGTCGTGGCGGATCGTATCCGCACCGACGACTACTCGATCGATGGCCTCCCTGGAGAGCAGGTGGGCCGCTGCGGCGTCGGTATGAACCGTGATCGGACACTCGAGGCTCTCGTCACCAGCCAGTTCCTCGGCGACGGTAACGCCTTCTCGCTCCGGTCGTGATTCCGCGACGAAGAGTCGCGACGGCTCTCCCTCGCGGAGCGCCTCGAGGACGGTTCCCGAGCGCGAGAGGGTGAGAATGGTTCCCTCGAGTCGGTCAGCTGCGGCCGCCGCGGCGTCCGAGTCGGCCAAAATTGCGCGATCGAGTCCCGCACTCGCGGCATCGAGGACCTCCGGTGCCCCGATCGCGTCGTCCGCAGCGTGCTCGCCAGCGTCGGCCATCGCCCGGTTCACTCGGTTTCTGAGGACGGCCATCGCTGGCCGGGCCTCGAGTAGTCGTCCGGCGAGTGCGGCGAGTTCGTCCCACTCTCCCTCAGGATCGTCTCCGTATTCGGCTCGTTCTGCAACGAGTAGCCCCGCACGGTCGCGTACTACCTCGAGCGCACGGACGGAGAGAGCCGCCGCGCCGTGTTCGTCGTCGGCCGCGATCGAACGCACCGTCGGTGCGACGCGCTCGTAGGCGCTCCAGAGTTCTGGGACCGTCTCGAGGGCGTCTTCGTCCGATTCGGTTTCCTCGAACCCACCGAGCAGTTCGGTCGGCGACACCCACTCGAAGGCGTCGTGTTCCTCGCTCAGGTCGACCTCGCGGTGGGCGGCGTCGAACAGGTACGGGTGGACGATCCACTCGCGTCCGAGGTCCGGATCGTCGACCGTGACCGGCCGGCCCGACCGGACGAACGAGACGGAATCGCCGGGCTCGAGGCCCGTTTCCTCGCGAATCTCCGTCCGAACCTGCTCGTCGGGGTCGCCCTCCGCGAAGCCGGAGACGCCGCCCCATCGCCCCTGATAGGTGCCGACGGCGTCGCTGCGGCGCAAGAGGAGGACGTCGCCCCGGTGTCTGAGGAAGGCGGTGACGACGTGCGTTCCATCGGAAGCGTCGGCGCACATACCCGTCCCGACGGGGGCCGGAGTGGTGTCGCTTTCGACAGCGACTCGCCGTCCCGATCGGCTGTCCTCGCGGCCGAACGTGCCTCTCGAGGAAGGCAGTGGCCCTTGGCACGACCTCGAGTGAACGAGACGGGCGACCGGAGACCGTCCGCTGACGACCGCGTTCTAGCGTCGACGACGAACGGTTTGGGGAGAGGCGAAAGTTTTCGAGACTGGCCGGCAAACGGACGCTATGACCCGCATCGCGATCATCTCCGACACGCACGTGCCCACTCGAGAGTCCAACATTCCCGAGTGGGTCGTCGCCGAGATCGAGCGGGCCGACCACACCATCCACGCCGGCGATTTCGAATCGATCGGGGCGTACGACCAGATCGTCGACCTGACGGACGGCGAACTGACCGCCGTTCTTGGCAACGTGGATCCGGCGACGCTCGACGTGGCGCGGACGGCCACCCTCGAGGTCGACGGCGTGACGTTCGTCGTCACTCACGGCGACGGCTCGTCGGGCAGTTGGCGCGACCGAGTCCTCGAGACCGTCCGCGAGGAAGCGGGCGCAGACGCCGAGACGACGCTCGTCGCCGTCGCCGGCCACACCCACCAGGTGGTCGATACGACCGTCACGTTCGACGACCACCTCCGAGCCGACGGCGATGACGATGACCAATTCGCCAGTCACATCCGGCTGCTCAACCCGGGGAGCGCCACCGGCGCTGCACCCACGACGTTCGAGACGATGTTCGTCGCCACCGTCGACGACAGAACCCTCTCGGTCGAGCACCGAACTGGATAGGGCGGCCCCAGACGGTTTACTGTAAGTCACTTCCGTCCCGACCGTGAGCCGTCCTGCGGTCGGGCCGGTAAATCGTTACAGCAATCCGTCTCAGAGACACGACTGAGACTCTCGGTCGCGAGCAGTGGACGAACTATAAATCGTCGACAGCACAATCCGAGACTATCGATGGGAACTCCCGAACGAACGGCTACTGGGTCCGGAACGGACGCTCGGATCGGCGTCGACGTCGGCGGCACGTTCACCGACGTCGCACTCACCGTCGACGACCGCCTCGTCACCGCGAAGGTGCCGACGACCGATCCCCAACAGCTCGGCGTCCTCGAGGGCGTCCGAAAGGCCTGCGAGCGGGCGAGCGTCGACCCCAGCGAAATCGACGGGTTCGCCCACGCGATGACCGTCTCGGTCAACGCCCTCCTCGAGCGCGGCGGCGCGAAAACCGCGCTCGTCACGACCGAGGGCTTTCGCGACGTCCTCGAGATCGGCCGCCAGAACCGACCGGAGCTGTACGACCTCGAGGCCGAGAAGCCGGATCCACTCGTTCCGCGCCAGCGACGATACGAGGTCACAGAGCGAACGACGACCGAGGGCGTCGAGCAACCGGTCGATCCCGACGAGATTCGGGATCTCGCGGCGACCCTGCACGAAGCGGACGTCGAAGCCGTCGCCGTCTGTCTGCTGCACGCCTACGCCGACTCGGAGAACGAACGACTCGTCACCGAGATCCTGCGCGAGGAACTCACAGTCCCGGTTTCGGCCTCTCACGAAGTGCTCGCGGAGTTCCGGGAGTTCGAGCGGACGTCGACGACGACCGTCGACGCCTACGTTCGGCCAGCGATCGACCGCTACGTCGGTCGGCTGGTCGAGGAGAGCGAGGACGCCGGAATCCCCGCACCGCAGATCATGCAGGCCAACGGCGGTATCGCCGATCCCGAGACGGTTCGCAAACACGCCGTGACGACGACGCTTTCGGGTCCCGCTGCGGGTGTCGTCGGCGCCGCGGCGACCGTCGACGACAACAACGTCGAGGGACTGGTCACCTTCGACATGGGCGGCACCTCGAGCGACGTGAGCCTCGTTCGGGACGGTCAGGCCGAGCGGACGACCGACGCCGAGATCGCCGGGCTCCCGATCCGAACGCCGATGGTCGACGTGAACACCGTCGGCGCGGGCGGCGGCTCCATCGCGTGGGTTGATTCGGGGGGTGCGCTCCGGGTCGGCCCGCGCTCGGCAGGTGCAGAGCCCGGCCCCGCCTGCTACGGCCGCGGCGGCACCGAGCCGACGGTCACCGACGCCGCCGTCGTCCTCGGCTACATCGGTCCCGAGACCGAACTCGGCGGCGAGATGACCCTCGACGTCGAAGCCGCTCACGACGCTCTCGAGCGACTCGCAGATGAAGCGAGTCTCGAGAGCGCGCTCGAGGCCGCGCGGGGCGTCTACCGCGTCGCGAACGCGACGATGACCCGGACGGTTCGCGCGGTGACGGTCGAGCGAGGCCACGACCCCCGCGAGTTCGCCGTCGTCGCCTTCGGCGGCGCGGGGCCGATGCACGCCGCCGCGCTGGCCGAGTCGCTCGAGGTCGATCGCGTGGTCGTCCCGCGGCCGAGTGGCGTTCTCTCCGCGTTCGGCCTCCTCGCGGCCGACGAGAGCTACGACGCCGTTCGGACGGTCGGCGTCGGCCTGGATCGAGCGGAACCGGCCGATCTCGAGTCCGTCTACGACGACCTCGTCGCGGACGTGCTTGCGGACGCGTCGGATCGAGACGCCGCGCGGGTCGAACGCGCCGCCGACTGCCGCTACGCGGGACAGAGTTTCGAGTTGACCGTTCCCGTCGACGAGTCGTTCGACGCAAATGTCGTGGCCGAGCGCTTCCACGCGGCCCACGAACGAGCCTACGGCTACGCGATGGACGAATCGCTCGAGGTCGTCACCCTCCGCGCGACCGCGACGGTTCCGGGGACGGAGCCGACCGTCCGCCACGAGGGAACGGGAGACGCGCATCTCGGAACCCGGAACGCGCACTTCCCCGGAACCGGCGTCGAGCCCCGGGAGACGACCGTCTACGACCGGGATCGACTCGCGTCCGGCACATCGATTTCGGGACCGGCGATCCTCGAGCAGGCCGAGAGCACGACCGTCGTCCCGCCGAACTGGGGCGGTGAGATCCTCGCGGACGGCACGCTGGTGATGCGTCGAGCGGCGGCCGAGACGGAGGTGAGCGAGTGATGACGAGAGAGACGAGTGGCGGACACGATTCAGACGACAGTATCGATCCGGTGACCCTCGAGGTGCTGCGCAACCAACTCGAGAGCGTCGCCGAAGAGATGGGCCAGACGCTGATCCGCGGCGCGTACTCGCCGAACATCAAGGAGCGCCGGGACTGTTCGACCGCGTTGTTCGACGCCGAGGGGCGGATGATCGCCCAGGCCGAGCACATCCCGGTCCACCTGGGCGCGATGCCCGCGGCCGTCGACGCGGTGCTCGAGGACGATCCGAAACCGGGTGACGTCTTCGTGCTCAACGACCCGTTTACGGGCGGAACGCACCTGCCGGACGTGACGATGGTGTCGCCGATCGCACCCGGAACAGACGGAGCAAACAGCCCCGAAATCGTCGGCTTCGCCGTCTCGCGCGCCCACCACGCCGATGTCGGCGGGATGACCCCCGGCAGCATGCCCGCCGGGGCACAGGAGATCTACCAGGAGGGCCTGCGGCTCCCGCCAACTCGACTCGTCGAGGGCGGCAAGCGCCGCGAGGACGTCCAGTCGCTGATCCTCGCGAACGTCCGTAATCCGAGCGAGCGGCGAGCCGACCTCCGCGCGCAACTGGCGGCGAACGAACGCGCCGAGGAACGGCTCGCCGCGCTCTTCGAAGAGCACGGACGGGAGACGGTGGTGTCGGGGTTCGACGCCGTCATCGACTACTCGCGCGAACGGATCGCCGAGGAGATCAGGGCCCTCCCCGACGGCACCTACGAGGCGACCGATCTCCTCGAGGGCGACGGCATCACCGACGAGGACATCGAAATCCGCGTCTCGGTGACGGTCGACGGCGACGCGGTCGACGTCGACTTTATGGGAACTGCGGGACAGCTCGAGGGGAACCTCAACGCGCCCATCGCGGTCGCGAAGAGCGCGGTTTACTTCGTCGTGCGCTGTCTCACCGATCCCGAGATTCCGCCGAACCACGGCTGCTACGAACCGGTGAGCGTTCACGCGCCCGAGGGTTCGCTGTTGAATCCGAACCCCCCTGCTGCCGTGGTCGGCGGCAACGTCGAGACCAGCCAGCGCGTCACGGACGTCGTCTTCACCGCGCTCGCGGAGGCCGCCCCGGAGCGCGTGCCCGCTCAGGGCCAGGGGACGATGAACAACCTGACCATCGGCGCGCGCGACGGCTCGTTCACCTACTACGAGACTATCGGCGGCGGCTTCGGCGCTCGAGCGGGCCGCGACGGGATGGACGGCGTGCAGGTGGGAATGACGAACACGCTGAACACGCCCATCGAGTCCCTCGAGATCGAGTACCCGCTCCGGGTCGAACGCTACGCGTTGCGTCCGAACAGCGGCGGAGACGGGCAATTCCGGGGCGGGCTGGGACTCGAGCGAACCGTCACCGTCGAGGCGGACGCAACGGTGTCGCTGCTGACCGAACGGCGACGACACGCGCCGAAGGGAGTCGCCGGCGGCGAGAACGGTGCCACCGGCGAGAACCTGATCGACGGCGAGTCGGTGCCCGCGAAGACGACCGTCGACGTGGAATCGGGGACGACGGTCTCCGTCAGGACGCCCGGCGGCGGCGGGCACGGCGATCCGAGCGAGCGCGACGAGGCGGCGCTCGAGGACGACCGCTCGGCCGGGAAGCGAACCGACTCGGACGAGGAAGCGGAGAGGAGTGGCTGATCGATGAACACTGACTTCTCCACCTACACCACCGACAGCCCGCTCTACGGGCCCGGGTTCGACGTCGAACTCGAGGGCGAATCAGCTTCCTGAGTGGCGGCTGTTTCGGGGTCTCGACTGCCGGTCGACAGCACCGCTCGTTCGATAGTTCCCGACACTGGCTCGATTATCCGGTGACGGTGCGCTTTTGACGACGCTAGCCCTCACACCGGTATGGAATGCACCCCAGTGATGGACCTGCCCGAGGTCCGTCCCGGTGACGATATCGCCGAACTCGTCGCGGATCGGGCGAGCCTCGAGCCCGGCGACGTGCTCACCGTCGCGAGCACGATCGTCTCGAAAGCCGAGGGGCGAACGGCGGACTTCGCAGACTACCCCGTCAGCGGCCGGGCGCGCGAGATCGCCGAGCGACTCGAGGCGGTGACGGGCGAGAAGAAGGATCCGCGATTCGCGCAGGCGATTCTCGACGAGAGTTCGGAGGTGCTGATCGAAGCACCGTTCTTGTTGACCGAGACGCGCTTTGGCCACATCTGCCCGAACGCGGGGATCGACCAATCGAACGTGCCGGATCACGACCTCCTCCTGTTGCCCAAGAAGCCGAGTGAGAGCGCCGAGCGGATTCGGGCGGGCCTCGAGAAACGCGGACTCGAGGACGTCGCCGTGATCGTCACGGATACGTGCGGTCGCCCGTTCCGACACGGCCAGCGCGGCGTCGCGATCGGGTGGGCCGGCATGTCCGCGAGTCGAGACTGGCGCGGCGAACTCGACCGCGACGGCCACGAACTCGGCGTGACGGTCCAGTCCGTCGTCGACGAACTCGCCTCGGCCGCGAATCTCGTGACCGGTGAAGGGGCCGGCGGCACGCCCGCCGTCGTCGTCCGCGACTGGAAGTTCGGCGACCTCGAGGGCAGCGACGAACTGTTTAGAGCGGTCGAAGACGACCTCGTTCGGGACGCACTCCGAAACTGGAGGTTCGACAAATGACGGCTGAGACACCGACTGAAACGCGGGCGACGGACGACACGAACGACACCAACAACGTGAACGACACGAACGACACCAACAACGTGAACGACACGAACGACACCAACAACGTGAACGACACGAACGATACCGACGACACGACGGACGCAACGGACGCAACGGACGCGAACGACGCAAACGCCGTGACGTGGGGGATCGAACTTACGCCGGAGCATCCGCCAGAAGAGGTCGCCTCGCTGGCTTCCCTCGCTGAAGACGAGGGCTTCGACGTGGCGCTGGCGAGCAGTCACTACTTCAATCGGGACCCGTTCGTGACGCTCTCGCAGATGGCCGAGGCGACCGACGACATTCGACTCGGGCCGGGCGTCGTCAACCCTTACGAGACGCATCCGGTGAAACTCGCCGCGCAGACGGCAACGATCGACGAGATCAGCGACGGACGGGCCGTCTTCGGCGTCGGGGCCGGCGACCGCTCCACGCTGGCGAATCTCGGCATCGAGCGGGAAAAGCCGCTTCGGCGGGTCCTCGAGACGTTCACACTCGCCGCGGATCTCTGGGACGGTCAGACGGTGACGCGCGAGGGCGTCGTGACGGCCAGAGACGCATCGCTGAACCTCGAGCCACCCTCTGAGAAGATTCCGACGTACGTTGGCGCACAGGGCCCACACATGCTTCGGATGAGCGCAAAACACGCCGACGGCGTGTTGATCAACGCCGCCCATCCCCGAGATCTCGAGTGGGCAGCGGGCCAACTCGAGCAAGGCCTGGACGAGCGACCGGACGAGTATGGTCCCTTCGAGTCGCTCGCGTTCGCCAGCGTGAGCGTCGCCGGCGACGAAGACGCGGCGCGGGAGGCCGCACGGCCGCCAGTCGCGTTCATCGTCGGCGGCGCGGCCGAACCAGTTCTCGAGCGCCACAGCATCGACCGCGAGGCGGCAGGGGCAGTGAGCGACGCCTTAGAGCGGGGCGAATTGACCGAAGCGTTCGGTCACGTTACCCCGGAAATGATCGACGCGTTCTGTATCGCTGGAACGACCGACACCGTCGCAGACCGATTCGAGGCCGCCCTCGAGCACGTCGACGGTATCGTCGTCGGCTCACCGCTGGGCCCGGACCTCGAGGACGCAATCGAGCGTGCGAGCGAGGCGCTGTCCATCGCGACGGCGGATAGATAACGCTGTACGGGCCGTCGAAGCCGAAACCCGATTAACTCGAGGACGACGAGAAGAGGCTGCCGATCGCACCGAGCGTGAGGATGCCGAAGACACCGAGCGAGATGATGATTAGGAGCGTCCCAACCAGGACGAGCAGCGGAGCGATTCCTTCGCCCATCGCGACGTCGGCGAAGTATTCGTTCATCTCGACGATGTTGTCGACGATCACGTTCATCGGTGTCACAGTATCCATACGGAGGGGTTGTCACCGATCATACTTGGCGGTGCCGGTCCATCGTCGTGTTTCGGCGAATCGGCGGGGCGGGCGAGCTATCGGGCACAGAACCTAAGCCGGTCGTCTCCGTACGTCAGGCTGTGACCGACGACGCGACGCTTTCGGATTTCAGTTCGCCCGGTTCTGACGCCGACACCGAGGCCGACGAGTCTGACACGAGCGGTGAGTCCGACGAATCCAGCGAATCCAGCGACGTCTCCGCTCGAGCAGTTGATCAAACCGATGACGAACTCGAGCCTGATACCATCGAAGAACCACAGCATACCGTCGAAGCGCCACGGACGACGTTCGCCTGGGGGTCGTACACCTGTGGTTACTGTGAGGCGACGACGGAACGGGCCTGGCGCGTCGATGGCGAGTTCGTCTGTCCGGCGTGTAAGCCCTGGTAATCGTCGGACGGAACGGCGTTCTCCCGACTCATTTCGGACGTGGACGGGGGCTACCCCCGAAAACTTATATTTCCTTCGTGAGTACACCCACGTGCAATGGCGAAAGGTACGGTCGACTTCTTCAACGACACCGGCGGCTACGGATTCATCGAAACTGACGACGCAGACGAAGACGTGTTCTTCCACATGGAAGACATCGGCGGACCTGACCTCGAAGAGGGTCAGGAACTCGAGTTCGAAATCGTCGAGGCCGAGAAAGGCCCGCGAGCGACGAACGTCGAACGTCTGTAAGAGGAGACTTGGTAGTGGTATCGTTCTCTGAGTGTCAGGTGCGTAGCACCGCAACCACATTTTCACGCGCTCGCGAGCGCTAGCCCCGTCTCCGCCGAGAGACACGGTCAAACCGACGCAAAGCATATGTCTCGGAACACCAAATGACGTATTGATGAGAGGAGAGAGGGTCCCCGTTTCTATCTGCGCCAACGATGACTGACGCCAGCCCGCCACCACAGATCGAACAATCGACGAGTACCGAGACGCTCGAGGTTGAGGCAGTCGCCGACCTCTGTGCGGACATCGAGTCGAACGTCAGCGACGTGATTGTCGGCCACGAAGAGGCAATCGAACACGTCGTGACGACGATGCTCGCACGCGGACACGTCCTGCTGGACGACGTGCCCGGCGTCGGCAAAACGATGCTCGCCCGCTCGATCGCGACCTCCGTCGACTGTACGTTCCGCCGAATTCAGTTCACGCCCGACCTCCTTCCCGCCGACGTGACCGGCGTCAACGTCTTCAATCAGAAGACCCGAGAGTTCGAGTTCCAGCCCGGCCCCGTCTTCGGGAATATCGTCCTCGGCGACGAGATCAACCGCGCCCCGCCGAAGACCCAGTCGGCGCTGCTCGAGGCAATGGAGGAAACCCAGGTCACCGTCGACGGCGAGACGCGCGGACTCCCCGAGCCATTCACCGTTATCGCGACCCAGAACGCCGTCGAGCCCAATCGCACGTACGACCTGCCGTTCGCCGAAGTCGATCGGTTCACGAAGAAACTTCGATTAGGCTACCCCGACCCCGAGGCGGAAACCGAACTGCTCGGCCGCACGGTCGGCAACCACCCCATCGACGACCTCGAGGCGGTGACCGACCTCGAGACGCTCGTCGCCGCTCGCGAGACCGTCGCGCGGACGCGCGTCGAAGAGCCCGTTCGAGCGTACGCGACGCGACTGGCGAACTACACCCGCGAACACGCACACATCGGCGTCAGTCCGCGCGCCACGATCTCACTCCTCCGCGCCGGACAGGCTCGAGCCGCCGTGAACGGCCGGGACTACGTCGTTCCGGACGACCTCCAGTACGAAGCGCCGGTCGTCCTCCCGCATCGAATCAAAACGAACGGGCGCGATCACGACGGCGAGTCTGTCGTCGACGCGGCACTCGAGGACGTTCCGGTCGAGTGACAATGCGACCGACAATCCGCGCCTGGAGCGCACTCGCCGTCCTCGTCGTCGCGTTCGGTCTGTCCTGGCACTACGGCCCGCGAGCTCTGAACGCCATCGTTACGCCGCTGCTCGTCGTCCTCGTGATCGCCGCAGTGACCGTCGTGCGGACCTCGCCGCCCGACGTTACGCGCGCACCGATTTCCAACGGATTCGTCGACGACGAGCAGACCGTCGAGATCGAACTCGAGACCGAGCGGGCCATCTCGGCGACCGTCCGCGACGTACTCGGCGAGCGAGTCGTCGCCACCGACGGTGCCGAGACCGGTTCGCTCGAGGTCGACCTCGAGGACGGCACTCCCACCGCGGCGACGACGACGCTCGAAGGCACCGACAGATTTTGCTACGAGGTCCGATTCACGGATCGAGGTGAGGCCACGCTCGGCCCGCTCGAGGTGGTCATCACCGACGTATTCGGCCTGTTCAGACGGCAGTTCACGGTCGGCAAGACGGGGAAGACGCTCGTCTATCCCCGCGTCCACGAACTTCGCCGTGGAACCGGCGACGCGCTCGCGGGGGTCGTCGAGCGAGAGTACACCGACCGAGCGGAGTTCGACCACCTCCGGGAGTACCAACGCGGCGATTCGCTCCGGGACGTCCACTGGAAATCCGCCGCGAAACGTCCCGGCGACGACCTCGTCGTCACGGAGTACGCTACGGGTGAGGCAAACGGAGCGATCACCATCGCCGCTGAGTGTGAGCCCGGTTCCGACGACACGCTCGCGACGGCGCTCGCGAGCCTCGCGATGCACGTCATCGAGGAGAATAGGCACGTCGGGGTTACGGTTCCAGACAGCTCGTACGAACCGGGGTCGAGCGCGTCTCACCAACGCGAGCTGTTGACGGCGTTCGCCCTCCTCGAGCCGGGATCGATCGACGACGACCATCGACGGGAAGCCGACATCCACATTCGCTCGGGCGGCGACGGCACGGTCGTCGCCACCGAGGATCGAACGATTCAGTTCGTGGACCTCATCGCCGGCAGCCACGGCGGCGACACCCGAGACCATCCAGGGGGCGAGCGAGTCGACATCGGCGTCGACACCGACGACGGTCGTTCGGAGGGGACACCATGAGCACGGATTCGCCCTCGCACGCGGGCAACCGGACGCTCGGACTCGACGCGACCGGCGCGTTCGGCCCCGGGACGTTCCGGCTGCTCGCGCTGGGATGCGTCCTGGTGTTGACAGCGTCGTACGTGAGCGTCCTCCGGGACGTGACCCTGGTCGTCGGCGGCACGCGATCGCTCGACCTCCTCGTCGGAGCCGTCCTCGTCGGCGCGACGGTACTCGCGTGGACGATCCGCCCGCGAACGGCCGTCGTGGGCGCACTCCTCGCCGGCGCGCTCGGCTTCGCGTACTACCTCGAGGTCAGCGGCGTCGGCGTCGCTATCGTGTTCTCGGCACAGGATGCGATCGTCGCGGATACGATCGCGCTCGCCACCGGATTGCCGTTGCTCCGAATGGTCGAGGCGGGCGTCTGGACGCTCGCGTTCGCCCCCGCTCCGATCTTCCTCTCGTGGTATCTCGCCGTGCGCGGGCGCTACGGACTCGCCGTGCTCCCCGGGGGCTTCGCGCTCTTCTTCCTGGTGCTCACCGGCGACGCGGGAACGGTCGTGACCGTCCTCGGCACGAGCGGCGCACTCGGCGCACTCGCGTTCGGCGAACTCGAGCGCCGCGACGGTTCGATCGCGCAGGCCGATTTGCTGGCGATCAGTTTCACACTGATCATGGTTCTCTCGCTGTCGGTCTCGTTCGTTCCCGGCGGTCCGAGCGGCCCAGCTCACCCCGGAAGCGGCGAGGACGGCTCGCTCGAGGGAACGATCGACTACTCCTCAGATCGCTCCGGAATCAGCGGCGCGGTCGACCTCTCGCCGGAAGTCCGCTTCACCGTCGAGTCCGAGGAACCAGCCTACTGGCGAACCGGCGTCTACGATCGCTTCACGGGCGACGAGTGGGTCAGAACCGGCGAGAGCAGCGAGTACGACGAATCCCTGCTCGAGGAACCACCCGGCGAGTACGACGAGGTTGAGCAGGTCGTCACCGCCGAAACGGACCTCGGCGTCATGCCGGCCGCAGGCCAACCGCTCTCCCTCGACGGCGACCTCGCAGATCACGCGGAAGTCAGTTCACACGGGCACGTGCATCCGACCTCGGGCGTCCTCGAGGGCGATAGCTACGCCGTCGAGAGCGCCATCGTCGATCCGGACGCGAGCGAACTCGAGAATGCGGGGACCGACTACCCCGACGAAATCGCCGAAAGCGACTACGTCCAGACCCCTGAAGGCACCTCGAGCGAATTTGAAGACCGGGCAGCCGAACTCACCGAAGACGCCGATACTCCCTACGAGAAGGCGGTCGCCATCGAGGAGTACCTGCGAACCTCGAACGAGTACTCCCTCGACGTCGACCAACCCAGCGGTAACGTCGCCGAAGCGTTCCTCTTCGAGATGAACGAAGGCTACTGCGTCTACTTCGCGACGACGATGACCCAACTGCTGCGCGCCGAAGACGTGCCGACGCGCTACGTCACCGGCTACACGAGCGGGCAGGAAGTCGACGACGACGAACACGTCGTCCGCGGCACGGACGCACACGCCTGGGTCGAGGTCTACTTCCCGGAGCACGGCTGGGTCGCATTCGAGCCAACGCCACCGGAAGACCGTGCGGACGAACACACTGACAGCGTCGAACAGGCCCGATCCGACGGCGCCAGCGGCGTCGACACCGACTCGAGCGAGGACGAACCGATCACCGACGATGACGAGGAGTCGGGCGACGACTCGAGCGAACCAGATCACGGTGACGATGACGGCAGCGACGATGGAGACGATTGGAACGAGACTGATCCCGGATCCGACGACGACCCAGCGGCCAACGAAACGGATCCCGACGAGAACGAGTCCGATTCGGATCAGACCGACGACGACACCATCTCCGAACCGAGCGAAGAGGGCGACTCGAGCGACGGCGATGACGAGAGCATTCTCCAGACCGTCGTCTCGCTGCTCGCCATCTCTCGAGAGACCGTTGCAGTCGCACTCGTCGCGCTCGTCGGCGTGCTCGCGAGTGCGTATCGAGTCGACGCCACCACGCGTCTCGGCCGGACGCTCGGTCTCTACTGGCAGCGACGGCGAGACGACCCCGACGAAGACGCGCAACGAGCGTTCAGACGACTCGAAGAACTCCTCGCACGCGAATACCGCCCACGGAAGCCGTCGGAGTCGGCCCGAACGTACATCCGATCCCTCGAGTCCCCCGGCACGGCTTCCGATCAGACGCTCGATTCGCGATGTGAGATCGTCCTCGAGCGATACGAACGGGCAGTGTACGGCGGCGGAATCAGTCGGGCCGAAGCCGACGAGACGATCGAAACCGTCGACGAACTGGCTCGCGAACGCCTTCCGGGTAGATAACTCCCGGAAAAACGGGGCGGACACTCAAAAAGAACCACGCGAGGGCATGTGGGTCCCGATAGTGTTTAATATGGCCGTTTCGTATCATGGAACGTAATGTCGGAAGTCTGCTCGACGTGCGGGCTGCCCGAGGAACTCTGCGTCTGTGAGGACGTAGCCAAGGGACAACAGCAACTCAACATCCGCATTGACGAGCGCAGATACGGTAAAGAGGTAACGATCGTCGAAGGATTCGATCCGAAGGACGTCGACTTAGACAGTCTCTCGTCGGACCTCAAGTCCAAATTCGCTTGTGGTGGGACTGTCGAGGACGGCCAGATCGAACTCCAGGGTAATCACACCGGCCGCATCGAGGAGTTCCTTCGGGACCGCGGCTTCAACGTCGCTTGATACCCGCGATGATCTGAGACGACTTCCGAACCACGGCCGTCTCCGTATCGCTTCTCAACAATTCCCGATTTTCCACACTCGCGAGCGACGCCACTAGCACTTCACTTCGACACGCCACACAGGTTCTGAGCCTCGTCTGAGCGATACGGAGGCGTTAGAACGGCGATTCGGGCTGTTCCGCCTCGTCTTCGTCGTCCCGGTCGCGAACGAGTCCGAACTTCATCCCGTACTTCTCGAGTCCGCCTTCCATACTCTCGATACGCGCGTCGGCCGTCCCCTCGTAGGTGCCGATGAGTTTCGCCGCCTGCACGCTGGCTTTGCCGTGTGGACAGACGGTCACGATGTGGTCTTCGTCCGCGAGTTCCTCGACGCGACTCGAGAGTTCGTGAAACGGGACGTTCTCGCTGTCCGGGATGTGACTGTGCGTGAACTCCTGTGGACTTCGAATGTCGACGATACAGATGTCTTCGTCGTCCTCGAGGAGTTCGTTGACCTCGTCGGTGGTGATTTCACCGTCCATTTGCTCACGAATTGGGAGTCCGACGGAATAAGCCCATGGTTCGCGTCGACAACCGAGTCACTCGAGGAGAAACGGTCGAGCCACCACCGCGTGAGAACGGGCGTTCAGGTCGATGGGAGATACGGTTGCACCCGATTGATCGTGCGTCCGTCGTCTGCTTGCAACCACCCGATGGTCATGAGCCCGACGGCGGCGAGTGGGGCGAAGGATACGCCACCGACGAAAACCGCATTGCTCACGATCACGGCGGTGATCGTGACGAGGCCCGCGACCGTGTACCGCCGCGTGAATCGGACCGTGACCCCGTCTTCCCACGCCAACGCGAACAAGACCGTACCGGCACCAAACAGTGCGACGTGTAACTGCGTGTGCAGCCAGTATCCGAACGACGGCGCGACCGCCGTGAACTCCGAAAACGTCCCGGGTTCGGCCAGGACCGACCAGTAGAAGTTGTGCGCGGGTGCCGTGATGATCATCGCGATATCGACCCCAACGAGAAGTGCAGCGCTGCCGTAGACCGACTTTCTGCGTGGGATCCTCGTGGTACTACTCGCAGTAGCCGCAAACAGGAACCACCCTAGGGCGGCTAACGTCGCACCGACCGCACTCAGCGAGAAGAAGAAGTTCTTCACGACCGGGTCCGGGTCCAACAACTGCGCTGCGAACATTCCATTCCAAACACCGATGCCAATGACGAGGAGAATAAATGCGAGTCCGTTGTCGCTCCGACGATACGAGATCGCAGTTCCAACGTATGGATAGACGAGAAGTGTTGCAAGAACCCCTCCGAGAGCTAATATCCACGGAATCGCCTGAAAGACGTCCATTCCTACGACCCCCTAACCGTTGGCAGACGATTATTGTTTCGGCCGAGTGATTATTCATGTTTATTTATACATATGGGTCAGATTAGCTGAGCGAGAGTCCGTCCAAGGGAGAACGAAGTGATCACCAACCCCTGCACCGATTTTGACCAGACACTACCAACTCACTTCGAGAAGAGACGTCTCATTCTTCAGCACACAACACGTATACTCTCCATACTTACATGTCAGTCAGAGAGTGTTGGACCTCGAGAGTAATCCGTCTTCGAACGCCAACAACAACGCCGTGATCGTCGAATCGTTCGCCGGGTGCTCGCGTGCACGTTCGAGCGCCTCGTCGACCGGAACCGTCCGCACCTCGAGGAACTCGTTCGTATCGAGCGCTCGCTCGCCCGTCTCGAGTCCCTCCGCGAAGACGATTCCCCGATCGTGGCGAAGCACGCCCGTCGCGACGGCGAACTCCTGAACGAGGGCTGTACTCGAGGGGACGAATCCCGTCTCCTCCTCGAGTTCTCGCTCTGCGGCGCGCGTGTAGGACTCGCCATCTTCGACGATTCCGGCGGGCAACTCGAGGTGCGTTTCGCGAATCGCCGGCCGATACTGCTCGACGAACAGCAGGTGATCGCCGTCTGCCGCGTCACTCCCCTCGACGGACGCCACGAGGTCACCGTCGACGCGAGCCACGACGACGACCGCCGGCGGCAGATCCGCCCAGTAGTATCGTTTCTCGGTGCCGTCTGGCTGCTCGAGGCGGTCGTAGCCACCGTCGTACCAGCCGGTTTCGTACTCCGTCACCGTCTCGAGGCGCTCCCACTCCTCGGGTGTTGTCATCGGACGAACGTCTCGGCCTCGAGTTGGTAATAGGTGCCGTTTCTTCGTCGAGAATCGAATCCGACGTTTCACTCACACGCGCTTCGAGGTAAAACAGTGCTCGCCCACTCGACAGCCTACTCACCCGCTCAGACGAGTTCTCGGTACAAGCGACCGAACGCCTGTCGTCGAAGCGTCGCAATCGCCGCCTCTTCTTCGTTCTGGAAGGTCGCGGCGACGGCCTCGTCCTCGGGCCCAACGTGCCAGACGACGTTGTCGACCGCCTCGTGGCCGGCGACGGTTACCTCACCGTCGTAGGATGCGCGCCACTCCTCGAACTCCGCTTTCGTTCCGACGTGGGCCGTGAGCAAACTCGCGAACAGCGCATCTCGAGTCGTCTCGACGACATCGCCCGTGACTCGCTCGTCGTACTCCTCACGGTCGAACGACATCGACTTTGCAACCTCCCTGACGACGGTCTGCGCTGCCGGACCGACCTCGTCGTAGCGTTCGCGTGCGTCTGCAGCCGTCTCGAAGGTGAACGTTCCCACCGTGTGCATATCGGAGCAAACGAGAGAAAGACAGTTACGCGTTTTCGTTTCCGTGCTCGGCCCTCCCGTCGTCCGTCTGGGTCGTCTCCTCGTCGGCGACCGCCTCGGAGTCGCTCTCCGCAGAGTCGTCCTCGTCGTGCATCTGTCGTGTCATCTCTTGAGCTTCCTGCAATGCACTTTCGGCCGCGGCCGACAGCGATCCGCGCCCGGGCTGGCGACTTTGCTGAGCGAGTCCCTGTTCGAGACCACCCGGACGACCGTGGTCGTGGCCGTGGCTCGTCCCCTCGAACTCTGGCGTCTCGATTTCCTCGGCGTGAGGCGCGACGCGTTCGCCTAACTCCTCGGGTGAACACTCACTCCACTCCGGCGCGTACTCCTCGAGCCACCCGCGGTGGTCCTCGCGACCGAGTGAAGCCGTAATCGCGAGATGATTTGCGAGGTGGACCGCGTCTGCTTGTTCCGCTTCACAAACCGGACACGCATATCCCATACCGGTCCGTACGAACGCCGTCGGTAAAACGTCCACGTCCAACCGCCGCGGCGAAACGGGTCGAAGTGATCGATTCAGCGACCGTTTCCAAGTTTGTGAATCATCACGATCGCATCCTCTCCGTCCTGATAGTACTCGGGCACCGTTCGCAACGCCTCAAAGCCGAACTGTCGGTACAGGCGTTTTGCCCGCTCGTTCGACCGCCGCACCTCGAGTTTGACCGAATCGGCTCCCCGCGCGGCAAGGACCGCGAGCGCTCGAGAGAGTAGTGCCGACCCGACACCCGTCTTCCGATTGTCGGGGTGGACGGCGATATCCTTTACGTGGCCGAGTTGGCGGCCGAACCCATCGGTGAGGTCGGCAACGATGTAGCCGGCGACGGCCCCACCCTCGAGCGCCACGAGAAATCCGGGAGAACCCAGAAACCGTTCGAACGCTTCGTAGGGCCACGGCTGGGCGAACGATTCGTTCTCGATACGAGCGATCGCGAGTAAATCCGCACGCTCAGCGGGTCGAATGGAGAAGCCTTCGTCCGCGTTCACCCAGGAAGCCGGCCGTGTCACGGGTGTACGTACTCACGGCGTGCTCAAAGAAGTAGCGCTGGCCAACGCGATGTCGGGCGAGGAAACGGTCATCCACTTGATACCACCAGCACTACCGATCTTCACTGCGCCGGAATCGCGTCGGTATCGAATTGCTCCGTCAGCCGCTTGAGTTCCTCGAGGGCGTCCTGTTCTTCCCGAAGATTCTCCTCGAGCAGGTCCGCCCCCTCGTCTAGCCCGAGTTGATCTGCGAGTGGAATCAGGTTGCCGTAGGCCGCAATTTCGTAGTGTTCCGTCTTTTCCGCGGCCGCCATATTGTGGTAATCGAGGACCTCCTGGGAGGGCGACTCGGCCGCAAACTCTTCGTACTCCTGGATGAGTCCCTCGATTCCTTCACACTCTTCTTTCTCAGGTGGCTCGCCGAACAGGTCGAAGACTTCCTCTAAGCGTTCGATCTGAGTTTCAGTCTCCTCGCGATGTTCGGCGAACGCCCGTGAAATCTCCTCGCGTTCGGTGTTCGACTCGAGGTCCTCGAGCGTGTCCATCAACTGATGCTCGGCGTGATAGATGTCCTCGAGACCGTGTTCGAACAGGTCCTGAATCGTGTCCATGCTCATAGCGGGATCAGCCGATCGTTCGCCACTCGCGCGAAAAAGTCACGAGCCTGCGACGGCAGGTCACGAGGGCCGCCTACGGCTCGTCTCCACCGTCCTCACCGCCAGTTACTGTACTCTCGACTCGATCCGCGTACGCCTCGAGATCCGCCGCCAGCGTCCGCGCTTGATCGGACGTCAGTTCGCACTCGGTCAGATGCTTTGGCAGATGTTCTTCGGAGAGATTGTCGAGTTCGAACTGCAACCGGACGGTCGTCGGTTCGTCCGCATCGGTCGTCGCGTTTACGACCGCAACCGACTCCCACTCGAAATCCCGGCCCGTCGCCGTCGCTTCGACGTATTCGAGCGTCGTGTGTGCAGTGACCGAAATCAGTCGATCGGACATACCCTATCAACCATCGTCCGAATACTTAGCAGCCGCGACCAGGTGCCGTCGGACGACGTCTCTGCTCGGTCACTTCGAACCCATTCGGTGACCCTCGAGTCCGTCTCTGATGCGCTACTTCGAATGCTCAGACCAACCGGGCTACAAACCCGACCGGAGTACTGCCCCATTTACCGGTTGTTTTTACCCCTAAATTGTGCTCGATCGAACACCCTACCGGAGTTCGACAACTGAACAGGCCAATCGAGACACAGCTGCGACAGTCACGACCGCACGCACCTGCTGATACACCAACCGACACACGACCACCTCTCGAGAGTGAACACGACCAACCACAGGTGACGTCCACGTCGTTCACACCTCCCCCTCTCAGCTCACAAGATAACACGACGCTGAAAATCCCACATTTTTACGTCGAAGATAGCGGCAGAACTAACCGATAGAGCCGAGTACGGGTATCGCTTGCGGGCGAAGCGGTACTTATGCCGATCCTGTTCGAAAGAGTAGCCATGACTGATGTGGGCAACTGCAACCCCGAGCCACTCGACTCTGAGGAAGACTCAACTAACCGTGACGACGCGCATCTCGACGACATCGAAGAGGGTGCTGGTTGCACAGAAATCTGGGAACACCTCGCCGAAAAGCGCAATGAGTGAGCCCTCAACGGCAGCATCGCCATTTATTACGGTGAGAGGGCTAACAACGTTATGACTGACAATCGGGCCAGCGATCGCTCACGAACCAGGCGCGACCGAAGGCGCTCAGTTCCAACGGATCGTGAATCACCCGTCGGTGAGCCAGTTATTCGTGGAGACGAATCAGTCACCGGTTCACGAGCCCGTGACGCGGTCCAATTTGACCCAGATAATCCAGACAGCCTCGCCGATGCCGCCGAAACCGTCCGCGAATTCGCGAGTGGCTCGACGAACGACGACCACCTCTACATGCTCCGCGGCGCCGCCGCATGTGCCGCTCTCGTCCGCGGTGAAGGATCGTACAAAGCAGCAGCCGAACGTACCGACGGCGAAGCCACGATCTCCTTCATCCGAAAATGGGCCCGCGTTCACGACCTTCCTCGAGCAGTCCGCAAACAGGTCGCACTCGGCGGAATTGCACCCACTGCTGCAAAACACATCGCCCGCGTCGGTGGCGAAGCGAGACATCTCCTCGCGTGGGCCACACTCGATGGGAACCTCACCGTCCGCGACGTCCGGGCGGTCGCAAGCGCCGTCAACGACGGCACCCCTATCGAACACGCCCTCGCCGACCACAACGTCACACTGGGACAACTCGAAATAACACTCTCTCCGACAACCTATCGCGATCTCCGCCGCCGCGCCTCGATCGACGGGACCAATCCCGGAGAGATCGTCACCGACGCACTCGAGCAGTACTTCGAGTAAGTAGTACCGAAGTGGTCTCCGGATTACGACTCGACGACGCTTCTTCCCCTCCCAGTAGCCACTGACTGACGAAGAAAGAAACGTTTAACCATCACTCGACGGAAGTAGCATACGAAGGGCCGGTAGCTCAGTCTGGCAGAGCGTCTGGCTTTTAACCAGACGGTCGCGTGTTCAAATCGCGCCCGGCCCGCTTCTAACGACGAATGATTCGTGAGCCGATGGACTCGGAACCGTAGAATTTGAAGAGATGAGTCGAAGCCTGCACAACGAAGTGAGCAAGCACGCCTCAGAGTAGTTCACGACAATTAGGGTTGATACTAATGAATTCGACGGTCTAATACTACTCAAGTTAGTGCACGGTAATCCGAAATAATCGGCGTAGGTGTGCACAGACACGCAGTTAGTTAGTCACATTTACTCGGGCAGGTGGGTGAGACCCAAAATGTCACGTGGGTTTTCGTACACTGCTGCTCGAACGTCCGACGGGGAGACGTCGAGTCGAAGTAGATCGAGAATCACTTCTTTGAGAGCACACGGTCGCTGTTCGGCAGAGCCGCTCATGTCAGTATTAATCACGACTCGATCTGAGCCATACTCTTCGATCGTGTCCGCGACAGTTTCGATAGGCGGATGCGATGGATGACCATACATCGAAAAGCCGACGTAACAATCTGTATTTTCTAACACATAAGAAGCGGTTTCCTCGTTCGCATGATCGATTACGAGCCGGCTCTCCGGTAGGTTTGCCTCGTTTGCGAGTTGGACGTCGATTTTGGTCGCATCTATCTTCGCTGATTCTGGATCTAACGAATCCTCTGTGGACAATTGATCAGAAGGAGGGAGGTTGTGACCACTCTCTGTTTTTCCTCGTACCCACCGATCGCCAGTCGATTTCATCGATTTTGGCGTGTGGCAGATGAAGGGGACGTTAGCGTCTCGAGCAACAGCCATCTGTTTAGCGACAACTTCTTTCTGCGTTTCGAGTGGCCACGGATCAGCCACCTGCGCAGTATTCAACGAGATGCCGGTCTCACCGATTGCGATAACCTCATCCAGTTCGGCGTATGCAGGTAGCTTCTCAACGAGTGTTTTCCAATTCTCCGTTCGTGTTCTCGTCGTATGAACCGCGAGCGCGACGTACGGCTCAAAAAAGTGACTGCGCGAGATTGCGTGACAACGCTTGATAGCAACGTCCCACTGAGACTGCATATCCTCAGCAGTCATCGGTCGATACGGTGCACGCGATGCACTACTTGCAACCATGACAACGGCGAGTCCTCCAGACAAATCAAACTCGTGACGGTCGTTCCACGATCCAGTGTGGGCATGAGAATGGCTATCGATCCACGGAATACGCGTGGAATCCGGCGGCATGTTCTGTTGGAACCCCACGTCTTCGTTTCGAAACAAGCCCACCGATTTTCGGGTTGGGTAGTCTGACGACATCTGCCATGAGTTCAGCGAGTGACGACATAAGCATTGTTAGACGGTAGCAGTAAACATACCCCCGCATATTCAATAACGCGAAGGAGGGCAGACAATTCCATCGGCGCAACGGTTGTATCCGGGCGCACACTCGAGGGCCGTACCGACGACCGTGTAGCCTCGACTACTGCGCTCGTCTCTGTGCGTTAGAACTGGCAAGCGACATCGGAGGGGAAACACTCGCTACGAATCACATAATCTCGAGAGGATGACACTACTGATTTCTTGTCAGTATTGATATAGTAGCGCCTCGAAACCCAGTCGGTAGGTGACGACCACGAATGAATCGAAATCAATTCGGGATGGATCACGGCACACGCTTCCCACCGTCTGAAGCCGTTTTGTGGGCAGCAGAGAACGACGTACAGTATGTCGATGTCTGTTTGGATAACGAGTCATTGGATGATGTCGAATACGAGGATGTGCGATCGGCCTGTGATGAACACGGAATTAGTCTCGGACTGCATATACCCTCTCGGCCGTGAATACCGCCGAAAACTCACCCCTTACGAGTGACGCTGTGGACGAGTACCTTCGAAGATACGTCGATATCGCCGCAGCCATGTCAGCCGACCGCATCATCGTCCACGCGGGATATCACTTTACAACCGACGAGGAGATACGACGGGAGGTGAGCATTGATCGGCTCGATCGTTTCTTATCGTACGCAGAGACGCAGGACGTCGATCTCTTGCTCGAAAATATGAATCCAGAACCAGATGACGCAGAGGTCCACTACCTTTGCTCAACCCTTACAGACTGCCAACGGTATTTTGACGAGTTGGACTCGCCAAATCTCAAGTGGGCGTTTAATCCTGCACATGCACACCTCGCAGACGCCGGTATCAACGCCTTCATCTCTGAATTAGATCTCGAACGTTGTTGCGAGGTCCGACTCAACGACAACAGAGGCATCAAAGAAGAACACCTTATGCCTGGACACGGGACGATCGACTTTGAGTCACTCTTCTCACAACTCGAAGAACACGGGTACGATGGCCCCTATACGATTGCACTCGGTTCCATTGACGAGATGTTCGAGGGCATTGACCGACTCGTTGAAGCAGCCCCAAGCTAGCTATCAGAGAATTCACCCCCTGATTCAATTGGGCTGAGAGTAAGTTTGTGACTCTAACGTCGGTTACGTGCTGATATCCCACAAAAAGTTACGAGAATTTAAGCCAAGGGCCGGATTTGAACCGGCGGTGGGCGGCTCTGCAGGCCGCTGCGTTCGGCCGGACTCTGCCACCTTGGCGCAATCTCGTCTTATCACCCCGTTCGTTTAAGCATAGCGGTACAGTACAGCCGTTGCTATCTACCTGTATTGGCTATACGCAAAAAACCCACAGAGCGATTGCTGTTGCTCTGTGGGTTTGTTATGAGTTCAATCCCGTGAGGGATTGAAAGAGTATGAGTGAAGGCGGCGAATCGGGGATCCCAGAGGCTCGCGCACTCCAGTACGTGCCGATACGCAGACGAGCTTATCTTCCGTGTTCGGGATGGGTACGGGAGGCACCTCGTCGCTCTGGCCGCCGTAATGCCGATCAACGGACTCGAACCGTCGCTAAACCGTAATCGGTGGCCTCTGACCGTGTGTATGTGTAGTCCAGTTTGCGTCCGGACCCGTTCTCCGCGTCACGGATCCAATGCGATAATGTATGACTGTGTGGCTCGATCGATTAGTGCTCGCGGGCTCAACGCCTCGTTGCCTTGGCGCGTACACCCCGAGTCTATCGAACTCGTCTTCTACGAGTGATCTCAGTGGTATCTCTTTTCCAAGTGGGTTTCGAGCTTAGATGCGTTCAGCTCTTACCCCGTGGTGCGTCGCTGCCCGGCACGTGCCCTCTCGGACAGCCGGTACACGAGTGGCACCCATTCGTAGTTCCTCTCGTACTATACGAACGTTCTCGTCAGATACCGTAACACCCCCAATAGATAGCAGCCGACCTGTCTCACGACGGTCTAAACCCAGCTCACGACCTCCTTTAATAGGCGAACAACCTCACCCTTGCCTGCTTCTGCACAGGCAGGATGGAGGGAACCGACATCGAGGTAGCAAGCCACCCGGTCGATATGTGCTCTTGCGGGTGACGACTCTGTTATCCCTAAGGTAGCTTTTCTGTCAGCAATTGGCCGCATCAAGCAGCCTAATTGGTTCGCTAGACCACGCTTTCGCGTCAGCGTCCGTCGTTGTGCCGGACACTGTCAGACTTCCGTATGCTCTTGCGCTCTTTCCCGCGTCTCCGACGCGGGTGAGGAAATCTTGGGGCGCGCTCGATATCTTTTCAAGCGCGTACCGCCCCAGTCAAACTGCCCGGCTACCAGTGTCCTCCGCCAGGAGTGAGAGTCGCAGTCACCATCGGGTAGTATTTCAATGCTGGCTCGGTGAGCCGCTAGCGCGGCTACCTGTGTAATGCCTCCTACCTATGCTGCACAATGGCGACCACGTCTCAGTGACAGCCTGCAGTAAAGCTCTATAGGGTCTTCGCTTCCCCTTGGGGGTCTCCAGACTCCGCACTGGAACGTACAGTTCACCGGGCCCAACGTTGGGACAGTGGCGCTCTCGTTGATCCATTCATGCAAGCCGCTACTGAAGCGGCAAGGTACTACGCTACCTTAAGAGGGTCATAGTTACCCCCGCCGTTAACGGGTCCTTCGTCCCCTTGTAAGGGGTGTTCAGATACCCGCACTGGGCAGGATTCAGTGACCGTACGAGTCCTTACGGATTTGCGGTCACCTATGTTGTTACTAGACAGTCGGAGCGCCCGAGTCACTGCGACCTGCCTCTTTCCGAGGCAGGCATCCCTTATTGCGAACGTACGGGACTAACTTGCCGAATTCCCTAACGTCGGTTATTCCCGACAGACCTTGGCTTTCGCTGCCACGAGTACCTGTGTCGGATCTCGGTACGGACTGTGTGCTTGCCTTTTCACGGGCTCTAGGTTGACCTCTCTTTCGCTATCCAGCCATTCGATCGCTTCCTGCCATTACGGCTTCCACGATCTTCGACTGTTCGACCGGGCGAAAACCCGGTAGAGGCGGCCCCAAAGCGTCGGCTTTGAGTGCACACTGGCGTAGGAATATTAACCTACTTCCCTGTTGTCAGCTTCGACTTACGGGCTGACTTAGGACCGGCTAACCCTCAGCTGATCAGCATTGCTGAGGAACCCTTACTCGTTTGGCCGTCGAGGATCTCACCCGACTCACGCTGCTACTATGACCAGAATTTTCGTTACTGCACGGTCCACACGACCTCTCGGCCGTGCTTCCGCCCGAACAGTACGCCAACCTACAGGATCACTCCGTCAAGAGTGCCGCTAGGTCTCGGTGGTGGACTTGAGCCCCGATCATTTTGGGCGCCTCAAACCTCGGCCGGTAAGCTGTTACGCTTTTCTTAGAGGGTAGCTGCTTCTAAGCTCACCTCCCGGCTGTCTAGGGCTTGAGACCACCTTCGATCGCACTTAGTCCACACTTGGGGACCTTAACCCAGCTCTGGGTTGTCTCCCTCACGGTACACAGGCTTACCCCGCGCACCGGACTCCCTGCGTCAAACGACGTTCGTAGGTTCGGAGTTGGACAGGGGGGCACACTCCTCTCGGAGTGCGATCCCCCAATCCGTTGCTCTACCCCACGAACTATCTCGGCAGAGGTCATGCTTCGACATGTTTCGGTTGGAACCAGCTGTTTCCGGACTCGATGGGCCTTTCACCCCTAGACATAGGTCACGCGAGGGTATTGTAGGACACCAACGCTAGCAGGCCTCCACGTGGCTTTCGCCACGCTTCACCTTGCCCATGCCTAGATCGTCCGGTTTCGGGTCGTGCCCGATTGACTCCCCGCGCTTGAACACGGCGGCCCTTGTGCAAAGCACTGCGGCCATGTCGGTTTCCCTACGCCTTCCCCGATACTCGGGTTAGACTCGTCAATCAGGCACACTCTCTGGTTCGTTTTTCAAAACGTACGACGGAACACCGGCTTCCCGTGATGCTTACTACAGGTTCGCACCTGATTCATTACTCACAGGACCTTGTGTGCCCCGTCGCTCTATCGCCAACTGATTTCACGCCCTATTGCACCTCCCTTCTGGGGGTACTTTTCAGCGTTCGTTCACACTACTTGTTCGCTATCGGTCTTGAGGAGTGTTTAGTCTTCCCAGTCGATGCCTGGGATATTCACGAGGGATATCCAACCCCCGATACTCTGGAGCTGACTCGTCTCATACTCATCTACACTACGGGACTGTCACCCTGTCTCGTGCTCTATTCCAAGAGACTTCCTGTAGATCCTCTGAGAGTGTTAGTCAGTCCGAACACCACATTGCCCGAAGGCTTCGGTTTGGACTGTATCGCGTTCCTTCGCCAGTACTAACGACATCACATTACGTTTTCTTTTCCTGCCGATACTGAGATGTTTCAGTTCTCGGCGTTCCCCATTGCGCGAAGCAATTGCGGTGGGGATTCCCATTCGGAAATCCTGAGTTCTTTCCCTCCGTGCGGGTCCCTCAGGCTTATCGCAGCTTGGCACGTCCGTCTTCAGCTCTCAAGCCGAGCGATCCACCAGCTGGCACAGTAGCCACGTTCATCGGATCGGGATTACATCAAAGATGTAATCGTTAAGTGACCCGGGAACGGGTCCAGTGGACGCCTGGACTACACGTACACACAGTCTCATCTGCACGCCGGTAGACGGCCGGCCTGCATTGACCCTTCCCAGCCACACTTGCGCGGGCTGGTGCATCGGTTCTGCTTCGGATTCAATCCTCGGGTCGTCTCCCACTTAAGGGACACGATCCGTGATTTCCTCCGAGTCATGGACCCACAGGGATTCGAACCCTGGGCATCCTCCTTGCAAAGGAGGCACTCTACCACTGAGCTATGGGCCCACGTCCACCACTCGATGGTGGACACGAGGTGAGTGTTAGCCTTGGTAGTTCTGAGGTGCTCGATCGGCCTAACGGTGGGCGATCGAACGTGAACTGCGTGACGGAAAACCGTCACGGCTTCTGGGCTGGGGCGACGCCCCAGTCCCGGTCTGTGGAGGTGATCCAGCCGCAGATTCCCCTACGGCTACCTTGTTACGACTTAAGCCCCCTTGCGAAGCCCAGATTCGACCCCCGTACAGGGGCCTCATCCGGACCTCACTCGGGTGCTTTGACGGGCGGTGTGTGCAAGGAGCAGGGACGTATTCACCGCGCCCTTCTGAGGCGCGATTACTACCGAATCCAGCTTCATGAGGGCGAGTTTCAGCCCTCAATCCGAACTACGACCACGTTTCGGAGATTAGCGCCCCCTTTCGGGGTTGCATCCCACTGTCGTGGCCATTGTAGCCCGCGTGTCGCCCAGCACATTCGGGGCATACTGACCTACCGTTGCCCGTTCCTTCCTCCAGTTTGGCACTGGCAGTCCTCCTAATGTACCCAACCACCACAAGGGTGTTGCTGGCAATTAGGAGTGCGGGTCTCGCTCGTTGCCTGACTTAACAGGACGCCTCACGGTACGAGCTGACGGCGGCCATGCACCTCCTCTCAACGGCTCCAGTAAGCTCATCACACTGACCTTCACGGCACGTTGTCGATGCTGGTGAGATGTCCGGCGTTGAGTCCAATTAAACCGCAGGCTCCTCCGGTTGTAGTGCTCCCCCGCCAATTCCTTTAAGTTTCATCCTTGCGGACGTACTTCCCAGGCGGTCTGCTTCACGGCTTCCCTACGGCACAACACTGGCTCGTAGCCAGTGTCACACCTAGCAGACATCGTTTACAGCTCGGACTACCCGGGTATCTAATCCGGTTCGTGACCCGAGCTTTCGTCCCTCACCGTCGGATCCGTCCTTCCAGAGCGCTTTCGCCACCGGCGGTCCGTCCAGGATTACGGGATTTCACTCCTACCCCAGACGTACCCTCTGGATCTTCCGGTCCCAAGCCACACAGTTTCCACCGGACGCCTGCGCGTTAAGCACGCAGATTTCCCGATAGACTTGTGCGGCCAGCTACGGACGCTTTAGGCCCAATAATAGCGGTCATCACTCGTGCTGCCGGTATTACCGCGGCGGCTGGCACCGGTCTTGCCCAGCACTTATTCCACCACCACCTTACGGTGGTGAAAAGCGAGGACTATATGCCCTCGCACTCGGAGTCCCCTTATCGCACTCGCGTGCAGTGTAAAGGTTTCGCGCCTGCTGCGCCCCGTAGGGCCCGGTATCTTGTCTCAGATACCGTCTCCGGGCTCTTGCTCTCACAACCCGTACCGATTATCGGCACGGTGGGCCGTTACCCCACCGTCTACCTAATCGGCCGCAGCCACATCCTATGGCGCCTGAACGTTTCGCGCTCGCGCCACTTCCAGGCAGCGAGCGGTATTCCGCATTAGCCTCAGTTTCCCGAGGTTATTCGGATCCATAGGGTAGTTTGGCCACGTGTTACTGAGCTATCTGCTACGAGTCTAAACTCGTGCAACTAGCATGGCTAAATCGGACTCCAATAGCAATGACCTCCGGCAGGATCAACCGGAATGCTATCTAACTCCCAGCCCCAATGAGCTGGGAGGGCTAAATTTGGCGGTGAATGTCGTATCCAAGATACACACTCACACATGGGTCCACGTTCGATGTCCCCCAGATCGCCGACCGATCAAGCGACACCGAACTACCAAGGCTAACATCAAATCCCATCTATACGGCGGACCGCAGGGGTAGGATTCTCATTTCCTTCGGATCTACTCCTAAGCCATCCGGGGTACATAACCCCTTCGAACCGGAGTGATCC
>NZ_FNWL01000002.1:1082690-1300740 GCF_900108095.1 Natronorubrum sediminis | reverse complement strand
TCGGAGACGTTCGGCGAGCCATACCCCTCGAGATTCGGGGCGTAAAAGCCCAGATCGCCCATCTCAGTGATGAGGTCGGTGGGGAACGTGCCGTTTTCGAAGTGTTCGCCGATGTCAGGGCGAACCTTTTCATCGACGAAATCCCGGGCCGTGTCCCGAATCATTCGTTCTTCCTGGTCGAGGTCCTCCTCGAGGGTGAGGAAATCCAACATGGATAGCACATCGGCGATGAGGTGCAAAGGTATTGTGGTTCACAGTTGCACGCCGTCTCACGAGAACGGCGTCGACTGGGACTAAATTGCTCCCGAATGTGACTTGGTACCACTGATCTTAGGAAGAGAGAAACACGCTCCGCGCTCCGTTTCGCGTTTCGGTACTTCTATAGGCGTTGCTCACAGACGACCATGGTATGGCACACCAACCGAGTGGCCAGTCTACCGTATCGACCCGGCGGTCGTTTCTGTACACTGCCGGCGTCGGGACGTCAGCAGTACTCGCAGGTTGTCTCGGTGGCAATCAGGGGGAACCAATACGCATGCGGACGTCGACCGAAGGGACGACTGCCTACGCCGCAAATCAGGGTATCGCGGCGGTCATCAACGAACACAGCGACGAACTCTTCCCTGAGGCACAGACGAGTCCCGGGACGGAGGCTAACGTCGGCGCGCTCATGCGAGAGGAAGCCGAGATGGCGTACCTCCAGGACTGGGCTGCCTACGAGGTCACCGAGGGAATCGACGAGTACGGCGACCTCGAGTTCCAGATGGCGCAAGTGTTTCACTTCTACGACCTGCCATGGTTCTTCTGTACAGCGGACGAGGACATCGAGACGATCGAGGACGCGACGAGTGATACGACGATCTCACCGACACCGGAAGGGTCGGGAACAGCTCCGGCACTCGAGTACATGCTCGAGAACGCGATCGGCGACTACAACCGCGTAAGCCTCACGTACGACGAGCAGGCCAACGCCATGGAGGAAGGCCGTCTCGACATCGGCGTCGGGACGTACATGAACTTCGACACCGAACCCGGGTGGCTCCAGGAGATGATGAGCACGGTCGATCTTCGTATCCTCGACGTTGCCGACGAGACCGTCGAGGAGTGGGAGAACGACGAACGGCTCTTCATCGAATCCTTCGATGGCAGCGAACTCGAGGAGGGCGAGTCCACGCCCGAATCGGTCCCCGACGAAATCCAGTCTCAAACGTTCGCTCACAACTTCGTCTCGCGAGCGGATCTGGAGTACGATCTGGTCTACGACTTTCTGGAGGAACTCCACGAACACCGCGAGTCACTCGACGAGTACCACGGCGTCCTCGGGCCACTCGAGGACGAGGAATTTTGGGTCGAAAACGCTTACGACGACATGCCGTTTCACGCGGCGGCTGCCGACTTCTTCGAGGAACTGGGTGTCTGGTCGGACGACCTCGAGCGCGCCGAGGAGCCGTAACCGAGTTGAGCACTAATGGAACGAACAATACCTTACGCCGATCGATTCGCTGCCCGAATGCCCCCGTTCGTCGCCGAGCGGGTTCCGAGACGACTCACGCCGCTAGTCGTCCTCAACGCATTGGTCACGCTGCTCGCGATCACGTTCACCGTCTGGACGATCTACTACGCGTACTCGCTGATGTGGATGCGTCTGCGGTTCTCGAACGTCTTCCTCGGATTAGGTCTCGCGTTGTACTACCTCGACGTGGTCCGAACGCGCTACGAGGAGGCGGAATCGGCCGAACAAGCGACTCCCGATCCGGGGGCGATGAACGCCTCTGGGTCTACCAGCGTGTCGAATCGCGGTCTATTCGCCCGGATTCGGGAGGGATACGACCGTATTGACCCGTACATCGCACTCGCCTCGGCGGTGTTGGCCCTCGCCGCGACGGCCTACGTCGAATTCAACTTCCAGCGGCTGCATCAGGACGTCCACCTTGCGGGTCACACGCAAGCGGACCTCGTCGTCGGCGTCGTGTTGATCGCGCTGGCAATCGACGCGACTCGCCGCGCGTTTGGGAACATCATCGCCGCCGTGACGGTGGCTTCGATCGCCTACGCGCACACGGCATTCGCGATGCACCTGCCCGGCGTGCTCCAGCACATCGGCTACGACTGGACGCGGATCACCAGGGAGGGTGCCATCGAACTCACGGGCGTCTACCACGACACGCTGATGGGGATCGGCTCGACGTGGGTCGCGATCTTCATCATGTTCGCCGGCATCGCCAAAGCCTACGGTCTGATGGACTTCGTCCTCAAGGTCGGTCGGGAACTGGGGAAGACGCTCAAGACGGGCGTCGTGCAGATCGCCGTCATCGCCAGTATGGTAATGGGATCGATTACCGGCAGCGCCGCGGCGAACACCGCCACGACTGGTAGCTTCACGATCCCGATGATGCAAGATCAGGGCATCCGCGACGACTTCTCCGCCGCGATTGAGTCGGTCGCCTCCGCCGGCGGCCAGATGCTCCCGCCGGTGATGGGCGTCGCCGCGTTCCTCATGGCTGACTTCATCGGCGTCAGCTACCTCGAGATCGTACAGGCGGGTATCATCCCGGCCGCGCTGTTCTACCTGAGCGTCGGTATCGGTATTCACTTCGCCGTCTTGAAGTTCGGCTGGACCTCGCCGAACGTCGGTTCGTTCGACTGGCGGCTCCTGTTGAACGGCATCCACTTCGCCGTGCCACTCGGTGTGCTCCTCGTCACGCTCATCTGGCTTCGGTACACGCCGCTCACCGCCGGACTGTACACGATCATCACGATCTTCGTCGTCGGCAGTCTGAAATTCGTCGTCGTCGACGCACTCGAGGCCTCACGTGCCGACTCCGGTCCGACCTCGGTGAAATCCGGTGTCGCGTGGGCATTCAAAGAGTGTTATCTCGTTTTCGAGCAGATCGCACTCGCCCTTCGTCGCGGTGGCCTCGAGATGGCGCCGCTCGTGGGCGTGCTGGCCGCGATGGGCGTTATCATCGAGATGCTGACGTTCACGGGGCTCGCGCCGCGAGTCAGTACGTCCATCCTCGGGATCGGCGGCGGCATGCTCTTCGTCGTCCTAATCCTCGCGATGATCGCGAGCATCCTGTTCGGTCTCGGAATGCCGACGCCGGCGGCGTACGTGCTCGTCGTCGTGCTCGTCGTTCCCGGTGTCACCGAGATGGGCGTCCCCGAGATCGCCTCGCACATGTTCGTCTTCTACTTCGCGATGCTCTCTGCGATCACGCCCCCGGTTGCAATTTCGGTCGCTATCGGTGCCCGAATCGCCGGGACGAGCTTCGTCAAAGCCTGCCTTCAGGCGCTCCGGATCGGTGCACCCGGCTTCGTCATCCCGTTCGCGTTCGTCGCCAACGACAGCCTCATCTACTGGTCCCAGGAGACGCTGCTCGCGTTCCCCGTCGTCCTCGCCGGAACGGTCGCCCTCATCGTGGCGACCATCGGCTTCGACGGCGCACGAAATCTCTCGTACCCGGTTCGTGGCTTCTACGTCGTCGCAGCGTTCGCCGCGATGTTCGGCTCGCTCGTCAGCGTCGTCCTTCAGGTCGTCGCGGCGGCGGCAATCGTGGCTGCGCTCGGCTACGCTAAGACCGTCATCGGCTACGACGAGTCCCACACCAAGGCGAGCCCGACGTCGGACTAACGTCTCGAGTCCACCGTTTTCGTTATCAACGCTGGGGGACCGACCCGGACAGGAATCCTTTAGTAGTGCTCAGCCAATCCACGAACAAGCGAATGACCAATCTCGTTACGACTGTCGCCGAGACCGTCGAATCGAACCCCGATTCTCCCGCAATCGTCTACGAGGGGACGGAACTCACCTACGAGCAGTTCTGGACTCGTGCCGGCCAGTTCGCGCAGGCGCTCCACTCTCGTGGCATCGGCGAGAACGACCGCGTCGGCATCTACCTCCCGAATCTCCCGCAGTTCGTGACCGCGTTCTACGGTACGCTGCGCGCCGGCGCCATCGTCGTCCCGATGAACCCCCAGTACAAGGCCCGCGAGATCGGCCACCTGCTAGACGACAGCGGGGCGAAGGCGGTCGTTTCCCTGGCTGATAACGTCCCGAACGTCGTCGAGGTACTCGAGGACACAGACGTCGAGCAGGTCATCAGCGTTGGTGACGCTGTCGAGGGTGCAACCGCTTTCGACGAGTTCCTCGCGGACGATACTACGGACGTCGTCGACCGCGCGGACGACGACGTGGCAGTCCAGCCCTACACGTCGGGGACGACTGGGACCCCGAAGGGCGTCCTCCTCACTCACGACAACATCCGCTGGACGACCGAAGCCAACGCCGACGTGCCACACGGCGGCTTCCAGTCTTCGGACCGCCTCGTCGGTACTCTGCCGCTCTTTCACATCTACGGCATGTCCGTCGTGATGAACGGCGCGATGTACAGCGGCGGTGCCTACTATCCGATCCCCGAGTGGGACGCACCGACCGTGATGGACCTGATCGAGGAAGAAGACCTCTCCATCATGTTCGGCGTGCCGGCGATGTTCAACGATATGATCAACCAGCCCGACGCCGCGGAGTACGAACTCGAGGCGCTCCGGTTCGTCAACTCCGGCGGCTCCAGTCTGCCCCTCGAGGTTCTCGAACGCTTCGAGGATCTCTACGGCGTCGAACTCTACGAGGGCTACGGCCTGACGGAAACCAGTCCGGTCACGCACGCGAACCGAAAAGGGGCGCGCCGAAAGGGCAGCATCGGAACGCCCCTCGACGGCCCCGGCGAGACGAGCGTCGACGCGAAGATCGTCGACGAAGACTTCGAGACGGTTCCGCGCGTCGAGGAGGGGCCGATCGACGAAGAAGAAGCCGACCTCCACGAGATCACGGGCGAACTCGTCATCTCGGGTCCGAACGTCATGCAGGGCTACTACGAACTGCCCGAGGCGAACGACGAGGCGTTCACCGAAGAAGACGGAACGACCTGGTTCCACACCGGCGACATCGGCTACTGGGACGAGGACGACTTCTTCTTCGTCGTCGACCGCGAGAAGCACATGATCGTCACCGGCGGCTACAACGTCTACCCGCGGGAAGTCGAAGAACTTCTCTTCGAACACGAAGATATCGCGGACGCGGCCGTCGTCGGCGTTCCGGACGACCGGCGCGGCGAGACCGTCCAGGCGCTCGTCGTCCCGACTCCGGACGCGGATGCCACGCCCGAAGACATCAAAGACTACTGTCTCGAGCACATGGCTGCGTACAAACACCCTCGCGAGGTCGAGTTCGTCGAGGAACTCCCGCGAACGACGACGGGGAAGGTCCAGAAGTTCAAGATCCGAGATCAGGAGTGAGATCTCCCGTTCGAAACGATTTGCGCCACCGGCGCTACACTCGAGTATAGCGTATGTGGCAATTACCGTTGTAAAGCATCGGGCAGGACGTGCTCGTCAGTCGACCGTTCGATGTGGAACCCAGAGCACCCCACTAGTCGGTTGAAGGGTCGAAATAGGGGTAACTGCGACGAAACCCGTCGAAAAGCACTCAGAATTAATACGCATCGTTCGTGTCGCATATCTTTACAACGTTCGGTATTGTTACGAGATCGGTTGCAACTGTTGAATGGATCGAAGCTATTTTGGTACCTGACCACAATCGTCACGTATGGCATTCACGCTGTCGGCCGAACACGAAGCGATTCGCGACGCCGTCCGTGACTTCGGCGAAAACGAGATGAAACCGGTCGCCGAGGAACACGACCGCGAGCACAAGTATCCAGAAGAGATCCGCAAAACGGCCGCGGAGTACGACTTCGTCGCCCCCGGCATTCCGATCGACTACGGCGGCGCTGGCATGGACAAGATCTCGAGTACCATCGTCACCGAAGAGCTCTGGCGTGCCGACCCCGGAATCGGCTCGGCTGTCGGTTCGGCCGGCTTCGGGACGAACATGATCATCGAGTTCGGCGACGAGTGGATGAAAGAGGAGTGGCTTCCCAAAATCGCCAACGGCGAAACGGCCTCCTGTTCGATGATCTCCGAGCCAGCGCACGGCTCGAACGTCGCCGGCATCGAGACGGTCGCCGAGAAGGACGGCGACGAGTACGTCTTGAACGGCAACAAGATGTGGATCACGAACGGCACCGTCGCAGACGTCGGCGTCTTGATGGCCAAAACCAGCCCCGACGAGGGTCACCGCGGCATCACCGCCTTCCTCGTCGAAATGGACCAAGACGGCGTTTCGACCGACAAGATCGACAACAAACTCGGCATCCGCGCCTCCGACCTCGCCGAGGTCGTCATCGACGACGTGCGCGTCTCCGAAGAGAACGTCATCGGCGAAGTCGACAAGGGCTTCTACCAACTCATGGAGTTCTTCGCCGCCGGTCGCACGAGCGTCGCCTCACAGGCCGTCGGCGCCGCACAGGGTGCCCTCGACGCCGCCATCGAGTACGCGAACGAGCGCGAGCAGTTCGACCAGAAGATCAAGGAGTTCCAGGCAATCGAGCACAAACTCGCAGAGATGGCGACCAAGGTCGAAGCCGCTCGCTCGCTGACCTACCGCGCCGCCAGCCAGGTCGAGAAGAACAACCAGGACGTCGCCGCGCAGTACTCGAGTATGGCGAAGCTCTTCGCCTCCGAAATCTCCGTCGAAGTCGCCGACGAGGGCATCCAGGTCCACGGTGGCTCGGGATACGTCACGGACTACCCCGCCGAGCGCTACTACCGCGACGCCCGCATCACGAAGATCTACGAGGGAACGAGCGAAATCCAGAAGAACATCATCGCCGACCAGATCCTCTAACGCGGACCTCGACTCTCGCTTTCTGCTGTCGTTTTCGGCTTCTGTCGCTGTCGTTTTCGGTTTCGGTTTCGTGTCGGAAGCCTCGCACAACGCGCCTCGAAAAACGTGGAGTACGTCGATTACTGCTCGGGAACGCGGAACTCCACAGCCGCTCCTTGTCCGTACCCGACGCACATCGTCGCGAGGCCGAGCCCGCCGCCCTGGCGCTCGAGTTCGTGGATGAGCGAAACGGGGAGGCGAGCGCCGGAGGCACCGAGTGGGTGTCCGATAGCGATTGCGCCGCCGTTGACGTTGAAGACGTCGTCGTCGAAGCCGAGTTCGTCCTGACAGTACAGCGTCTGGCTGGCGAAGGCCTCGTTGAGTTCGACGATATCGTACGCCTCGGCCGAGCGGCCGTTTCGCTCCCAGAGGCCGCGGACGGCGGGGACGGGGCCGATTCCCATCACCGTCGGATCGACGCCGGCGACGCTGTGATCCTCGATTTCGGCGCGGATCTCGAGGCCGCGTTCCTTGGCGAACTCGCGACTCGTGACGAGGACGGCCGCTGCGCCGTCGGAGACCTGCGAGGCGTTGGCTGCGGTGACGGTGCCGTCTTCCTCGAAGGCCGGTGGGAGGCCGCTGATCTTCTCTTTCGTGGTGCCCGGACGCAGCCCTTCGTCTTCCTCGACGACCTGTTCGCCCGTGTCGATGGGGACGATTTCGTCGTCGAACTTGCCCGCCTCGGTGGCTTCGACTGCACGCTGTTGACTGCGCGCGCCGTAGGCGTCCTGGCGCTCTCGAGAGATATCGTACTCTTGGGCGACCTTCTCTGCGGTCTGGCCCATTGTGAGGCCGGCGGCGTCGTACTGTTCTGCGATACCGCCGTAGGCGTCGATTCCCTTTCTGCGCTCAGTCCGTGACATGTTCTCGACGCCGCCGGCGACGATCACCTCGCGCTGGCCCGCGCGAATGGCGTCGCTCGCGCTCATGATGGCTTCCGCGGAGGAGGCACAGAGTCGATCGATACTGGTCCCCGGGACGTCCTCGCCGAGTTCCGAGAGGAGAGCGATAACGCGGGCGATGTTGTTACTCTGCTCGTCGACTTGCTTCGCACAGCCCCAGCGGACGTCGTCGACGTCGTCTCCCGTGAGCCCGCTTCGCTCGAGCATCGTATTTACGAGCGGAACGGAGAGTTCCTCGCTGCCGGTGTCGGCGAAGACGCCGCCGTGTTTGCCCTGTGGCGTTCTGCATGCCTGCACGATAACCGGTTGTTGGTCGCTCATTGATACGGATTAACTCGCACTCGGTCGGTAAAGTAACTCCGTTTGTGGACGCCGAGTCCACTCCCCGAAGAGCCAGTGGTGGGAAATCTCGGCGAACCAGCCGTTCGAAATCTCGCTACATCAGTCGTTCGGGATCTCGGCTGGTGATTTCGGACCGTCAGACGTGACGACTGTCCGATCGGGAAGCGCTGGCGGCGGAGCCTGGCCCAGCGTCAGCAAACGTTCGGTACGAGTGATTTCGTCCGCGCTCGGACTCGCCTTCTCGATCTCCTCGTACCCCACCGCCACGCCTTCCGAAACGGCCGAGATGCGGACGACACAGAGTTGATACGACGGGTAGAACACCGGTGGGAGCACCCCGGTTATCACGTCCCGTCGATGAAGCCGTTTGAGCCACGTTCCGGTGTTGACGAGCAGCCGCTCGTCGACCTCGCGCACCAGCGGGCGATGCGTGTGCCCGTAGCAGAACACCGCCGTCTCGGGCCTGTCGGTGAAGACCTCGCGGGCGGCCCGCTCGTACGGTTCGTCGGGGTCGACGGTGAGGTCGGTCTCGAGGACTCCGAATCGATCGACGGTCTTCCCGAAGTCGCGGAGGATGAAGTAGATCGGAACGCCCGCAAGGAGGAGCACGCCGGCGACCGCGGCGTTGACGACGAGGAGGAAGTGAACGGCTTCCCCGACGAACCCGAGTTGAGTGAGCACGGCGTCCGTTCGCTCGACCGGCATTCGCCAGACACCGGCGACGTCTAGTCCCGCCAGCACCGCCAGAACGACACTCACGTTGAACAACAGCAAAAACGGGATTACGGCGTATCGCAAGAGCGGATTCATTTCGCGGTAGAAGTACTTCGAGAGGAGCCAGCGAGGCACCCGTTCGGTGGGCGTAATCGCTTGCACGTCCTTCAACCAGTTGTATCGACCCCGATCCGAGAGTTGGCCCGCGCGACTCGTCACGAGGGTGTTGTAGTAGAACCCCAGTGGCCGCTCGTAGGGATTGCCGAAGTCCTCGAATCGGTTGTTGGAATCTTGTTGGTGACCGTGTTCGAACCAAATCGTTCGATCACCAACCGGACGAGTGATCGACTCGGCTTGCACGAGGTCGACGTTGTACTCGGCCAACCGCTCGACGTACTCTTCGTACGCCGCGAGCTCGCTATCGTGGTTTCCCGGCAAGAGCGTGATCGGAATCGAGTCGCCGGTCGCGCGTAACTGCTCGAACAGTTCGGGGTAGCGCTCGAGGAGGACGTCGAATTTCGCCACTCCACGGACCTCGGTGAACTCCCACAGGCCGAACGCGTCGCCGTTGATCACCAATTCGGCATCTTCGTCGGTCGTCTCCAAGCGCTCGAGGAACGCGAGTAACTCCTCGAGAAAATCGACCTGCCCCAACTGTTCGTCGCCGCCGATGTGAAGGTCACTGATCACGTAGTAGACCGGCCCATCGGAGTCGTCTGCTGGCGAGCCGTCGTGTTCGGCCATCGGTCAGCCATCCAACCCGAATACGTAAAATGCTGCGCCCCGCTGTTCTCGAATCGGGCGCCCCTCGAGCGAACGTCGCCACTCGTCTCGAGAGAGGAACGTTTTTGCTTCCGACTCGAGTCAACACGCACATGCAAATCGCAGTGCTGGGAGCCGGAAGCATGGGTCACGGTATCGCACAGGTGTCCGCAATGGCGGGTCACGACGTGATCTTGCGGGATATCGAGGACGAGTTCGTCGAAAACGGCATCGAGGGCATTCGAGACAATCTCCAGGGCGGCGTCGACCGTGACAAGGTCACGGAAGAGGAGATGCAGACGGCACTCGATCGAATTTCGGGAACGACCGACCTCGAGGCGGCCGTCGCTGACGCGGACCTCGTCATCGAGGCCGTTCCGGAGGACATGGACCTCAAAAAGGACGTCTTCTCGGACGTCGAGGCTGCGACGGGCGAGGAGACGATTATCGCCTCGAACACCTCCTCGATGTCGGTGACGGAGATGGGCAGCGTCCTCGAGCACCCCGAGCGCGTCGTCGGGTTGCACTTTTTTAACCCCCCTCACCTCATGGACCTCGTCGAGATAATCATCGCGGAGCAGACCGACGAGCGCACTGAATCTGTCGCCGTCGACTACGTCCGCGACATCGAGAAAGAAGACGTCGTCGTCCGCGACACGGCCGGGTTCGCCTCCTCGAGACTCGGCATCGCCCTCGGCCTCGAGGCGATTCGGATGGTCGAACAGGGCGTCGCCAGTCCCGCAGATATCGACGAGAGCATGTCTATTGGCTACGGTCATCCGATGGGCCCACTCGAGTTGACCGACCACGTCGGCCTCGACGTTCGACTCCACATCGCGGAGCACCTCCGAGAGGAACTCGGCGAGCGATTCAAGCCGCCACAATCCCTGCGCCGGAAGGTCCGCGCGGGCAACCTCGGCAAGAAATCCGGTGAAGGATACTACGTCTGGGAGGACGGCGAACGCGTCGGGATGAGCGGCGACTGGGACGACGAGTAACTCGCCGCGAACGTCGTCGGTTTCGAGGACGAAAGTCGATTTCCACTCGAGCAACCAGACCTCTCAACTTTCTTTGACAAACAGGGAGTTATAATATTTCGCCCACTTGATCCCGGGTGCAGCTACCCTCGTGTCGACATGCGTTTTCTGGAGGTTCTCTGGGGTATCGATCTCGTTACTTCCGCCCTCGGCCGGCTAAACGGCACCTCATAGGGGTCGAGTGAATGACTAACAATGGGATCGCCGTCGCTACTCGAGCGACGATTTCGGCACCCACTCGAGGAAGATGACGGATACGAATGATAGTATGAATACTGATCTACCGTGATTGAGGTACGTTCGAGTTGCGTGCTCACCTTGCGTCACAAATCTGCTCCCTCGTTCGTATCCGTCGTCGCGTTCGCTGTCGATGCACGGTTGACGCTTAGGTATCGTCGCGTCCAGTGGACTCCTATGGGCTGGAGCGCAACGGACATCCCCGACCAACATGGCCGAACGGCCGTCGTCACCGGCGCGAACAGCGGAATCGGTCTCGAGACGACCCGCGAACTCGCTCGTCACGGCGCGCGGGTTATCATGGCCTGTCGCGACGCTGCGAGCGGCGAGCAGGCTGCGCGAGACGTTCGAGCAGACGTTCCCGAGGCGGACCTCCGCGTTGAATCGTGTGACCTGGCGAGTCTCGAGTCGATCCACGAATTCGCCTCACGGCTTGCGGACGAACCGGTAGACGTGTTGGTCAACAACGCCGGAACGATGGCGATTCCGCGTCGGGAGACCGAAGACGGGTTCGAGACTCAATTCGGCGTCAATCACCTCGGCCACTTCGCGCTCACGGGGCTCCTCCTCGAGCGACTTCGGACCGACGACGAATCGGACCCTGCGCGGGTGGTGACGGTCTCGAGCGGACTTCACGAACGCGGTATGATCGACTTCGATGACCTCCACGGCGAGGGGAGCTACGACGGCTGGGACGCCTACGCCCAGTCGAAACTCGCGAACGTGTTGTTCGCCTACGAACTCGAGCGACGGTTTCGAGCGGGCGACGTGAACGCCACGAGCGTCGCCGTCCACCCCGGATACGCGGATACGCAACTGCAATTTCGCGGAATCGAGGGACGCGGAACGTGGATTCACACGGCGCTCCGTCGACTCATGAATGCCGTCTTCGCCCAGTCGGCTGAGGAGGGGGCCCTCCCGACGCTCTACGCGGCGACGGCACCCGACGTCGACGGCGGGGCGTACTACGGCCCCGGCGGACTGGCGAACATGCGGGGCGCTCCCGTTCGGCAGGCGTCCTCGGATCGATCCTACGACCGGGAAACGGCTCGTCGGCTCTGGGACGTTTCGAGCGAGTTGACCGGCGTCACGTACGACCTTCCGGAACCCGCCGTTTCAACGTAACTCACGCAGTCTCAGTGTGACCGACTCCAGTCTCAGTATGATTCTCTGGGGCCTCGTTCGCGGCGACCGTAACCTGAAAGTCGGCTCGGTCGAATAGGCTAGCAATGAGCGACGACGACGGTATCCAGCGTGCGAGCGACGTTGGCTCGAGCGACGCCCCGCCCATCGAGGAAAAGCCCTACAAACTCATCTTCGAGGCCAACAAGTGCTTCGGCGCAGGCAAGTGCGCCGAGGTCAGCGACAACTGGGAGATGTCTATCGCCTCCGGAATCGCCAAGCCGAACACCTACTTCTTCGACGAGGACGACCTCGAGCACAACGTTCGTGCGGCGGAGATCTGTCCTGCGAAGAAAGACGAGGGCTGTATCCACGTCGTCGACCGACGGACAGACGAGGAGATCGCACCGGATCCACACGGCGACGGCACGCTCAGCGTCGACTGGTAGTGTTTCTCGAGTCGACCTGAAACGCACCGCCCGCCGTAGAGCTGGAGTGTTTGCCGCGTTCGATCGCACTCGGCCGACACCGAAACGCACATCCCACCGTATGGCCAACGAACGAGTGCATTCTGCGCGAGGGTAGCCAAGCAGGCCAACGGCGGTGGGCTTAAGACCCGCTCCCGTAGGGGTCCTTGGGTTCAAATCCCAACCCTCGCATGTTGCCACGAACACCCGTGAGTGGCAACTGCGGCAAGCGGGATTTGAAGTAAACGAGTCGCAGCGCCCGAGCGAAGCGAGGGCGACCGTCTCGGCGTAGTTCAAATCCCAACCCTCGCATACCGACTCGAACGACTGTGAGAGTCGTGTATGCGACAAGCGGGATATGAACGAGAGAAGTCGCAGCCCGAACGCGAGTGAAACGAGCGTTCTGGACCGTCTTCGCGTAGTTCAAATCCCAACCCTCGCCGACTCTCGCCAATTCTCGCCAATTCTCACCCCTTTTCGTCAACCCACTCTAGTTCCCTCCACTCGAGCGAACGCACTCTCCTCGAGTATCGCTGTTCACGAATCGGGTCAGGACGGTCGAGTTCCTAACGGCGAATGCACACCTGCTCCCTGATCGCCGATGGAACGTGCAGGTGCAACCGTTTCACGTCCGGAACTGGTAGCATCCTCGAGCGATCGATGTCGGGATCGGACCAGACGCAATCACGGGTTGAGAACAACCGAGTAGCGATCGCCGTGGTCGTCGGCTCGTTAGTCGTCGCCGCGCTCGTCGTCGTACTCGCTCGAGCGGGCTGGATCGACTACCTCGTGCCGGAACACGGCCCCGCAGCCGACGCGTTACCGCTGTACGTGCTGGTTGCTGTCGTCCTCTTCGTGCTCGTGGTCTGGAGTTGGAGTCGCCTGTTTTCGTGGTTCAGCTGAGAACCCCCGTCGGTGGTGCCTCTCAGAACGGATACTCGCGGGTCTCACGCTGGATCGAGATCAGCTTCGTCGTCGTGAGTTCCTCGAGGATCGAGTCGGCGTTGTACCGCCCCAGTCCCGACTGTTTCATCCCGCCGAAGGGAACGTGTGGCTCGTCGTTGATGGGCTGGTCGTTGATGTGGATCATTCCGGTCTCGATCCCGTCGGCGATCTGTCGAGCCTGCGCGAGATCCTCGCTGTGGACCGATCCGGAGAGGCCGTGGATCGTCTCGTTGGCCAGTTCGATCGCCTCTTCGTCACTCGAGTAGGGGATCACTGGTGCAACGGGGCCGAAGTGTTCGTTGCACGCGGCGGCCATATCGTTGTCGGCCTCGGAGAGCACCGTCGGTTCGACGACCAGCGAGTCAGCGACCTCGTCGATGTCGGCCGCCCCGCCGCCGGTTTCGAGCGTTGCACCCTCGTCGACGGTTTCCTCGACGTACTCGAGGATCTGGTCGCGTTGGCTCTCGTCGATGATCGGGCCGATCACCGTCTCCTCGTCGGTCGGATCGCCGCTCGGCAGACTCGCCGCGCGGTCGGCGAGCGCGTCAACGTACTCGTCGTAGACGTCCTCGTGGACGAGATGACGATTGATCGAGATGCAGGCCTGACCCTGGTGGAGAAACGAGCCGAAGACACCGCCGTCGACGGCGCGCTCGAGATCCGCGTTCTCGGTGACGACGTGGACGTTGTTGCCACCGAGTTCGAGGGCGGGGAGCGCGCAGTTCCCGGCCGCGTTGGCGGCGACGCGCTGGCCGATTTCGGTCGACCCGGTAAAGGCGAGCACGCGCGGAACTTCGTGGTCCGAAACCGCGTCGCCGACCTCCGAGCCGCGGCCGGTGACGACGCTCAGGACGCCCTCCGGAACGCCGGCTTCTTCGAAGATGCGCGCAAGGAGTAATCCGCCCGAAATGGGCGTGTTCGAGGCTGGTTTGAGCACGACGGCGTTTCCGGTCGCGAGCGCCGGTGCAACTGCTCGCATCGAGAGGTGCAGCGGGAAGTTCCACGGCGAGATAACGCCAACGACGCCGGCAGGCTGGCGTTCGACGACGTTCTCCTTGCCGGGAATCGTCGATCCCTTGTGCGACCCGTCCATCCGGAAGGGGTAGCTCGCGGCCTGTTGCATCATTCCCGTCGCGGTCTGGAGTTCTGCACCACACTTGACCTGCGTGCTACCCGACTCGAGGGCGAGCAACTCCGTAATCTCCTCGCGATGGTCCCGTACGAACTCGAGTGCGGCGGTGATCGCACCCGCTCGAGCCTGTGGCGGCTGGTCGGCCCACTCCTGTTGGGCCGCGGCCGCGCGTTCGTAGGCCTGATCGACGTCGTCCTCGGTTCCGGCCGGAACGGTTGCAATCTCCTCGCGCGTGAAGGGGTTCTCGACGGTGATCGTCTCGCGGTGGTCAGGGTCTGTCCACTCGCCCGCGAGGTACAGTGCGTTCCATCCCGTCTCCGGTGCTAACGGTAGGTCCGTCATGCTCAATCTTTCCCGACGAGTGTGGAAAAGGGACACACGCGCAGGCGCAACGGGACGGAACTACCCTACCCTCAGCAGCGAGCAGCCCTCGAGTGGGTGTCGACGCTCACTCGCCCGTCCGAAACGACAGGTCCAGCGACGGCGCGGAGTGAGTGAGCGATCCCATCGAGACGATGTCGACGCCCGTCGCGGCGTAGTCGGCGACCGTCTCGAGCGTAATGCCACCACTCGCCTCCGTCAACACGTCGCTGTAGTCAGCGAGCAACGACACGGCTTCGGCCGTCTCGCCGGGAGACAGGTTGTCGAGCAAGACGACATCCGCGCCGGCCTCGGCGGCCCGCGGAGCGTCCGAAATCGTCTCGACTTCCACGTCGAGGTTCGTTGCGAAGGAGGTTCGTTCCTGGAAGTGCTCGATGGCTCCCTCGAGGCCCATCTCGGCGACGTGGTTGTCCTTGACCATCACCATGTGCGAGAGATCGAGTCGATGCGTGTCGCCGCCGCCCGCGAAGACGGCCCGTTTCTCGAGGCCGCGCAAGCCGGGAGTCGTCTTTCGGGTCGCGGCGATTCGCACGTCGTCGGATTTGCCCCGCGTCTCGTCGACGACTCGACGAGTGCGCGTCGCGACGCCCGAAGCGTGGCCGGCGAGATTGACGGCGACGCGCTCGCCCCGGAGGACGTCGCGTGCGGGTCCATCGACGCGACAGACGTCGTCACCAGGTTCGATTCGGGTGCCGTCCTCGAGCGCGTCGCGAACGTCGACGCCGAGATACTCGAAGACGGCCGTCGCCGCCTCGAGTCCCGCGACGACGCCGGATTCTTTCGCGACGAGTCGACCCGTCGTCTCGCCGGGCACCTGATTCGTCACGTCGTGGTGGCCGACGTCTTCCCGGAGCCAGCGTTCGACCTGTGCGTTCGTGATCATATGGATCAGTCGCTGGTTGGGTGTTCGGCCATTTGTTCGTCACTCGAGTCCTCGACGACGTAGTGACACCCCGCCGACTCCCCGTTCTCGCTCGCGGCACGTGCGATCAACAATGCGACGACGCTGGCGTTTCGGAGTTCGTAGAGGTCTCGAGCGGTCCGCGTTCGGACGTAGGCGTCGACCTCGCCTTTGAGCCGTCGGAGGACGGCACTCGCTCGGGCGATGTCGTCGGGGTCTCGCTCGAGGCCCAGATACTCGTCCATCGTCTGCCTGAGTCGGATTGCTTTCTCGGCGGCGAAGCGTTCTGGAAGTTCGGGGTCGCTGTTGCGGAGGTCAGGAGTCTCGACGATCTTGGGGTCGGCGTCCGTAGTCGCGGCATCCTCGCCCGCTCGCAGCCCCCAGACGAGGCCCTCGAGCAGGCTCGTACTCGCGAGTCGGTTCGCGCCGTGGACGCCCGTTCGAGCGCACTCGCCGACGGCGTAGAGTCGGTCCAGCGAGGTTCGCCCGCGCTCGTCGACGTCGATTCCCCCACACAGAAAGTGCTCGCAAGGGGCGACCGGAATCTCGGTGCCGTCGATGCCTCGGTCTCGGCACTTCTGAGCGAGGGCGGGGTACTCGGCGTCGAACTCGCCCTCGAGGGTGCTCACGTCGAGGACGACCTTGCCTGTCGCCTCGCGTTCGGTCTCGACGGCGCGGGCGACGACGTCGCGGGGTGCGAGTTCGGCGTCGGGGTGGGAGTCAGCCATGAACCGCTCGCCGTCCCCGTTTCGCAGGACGGCCCCCTCGCCGCGCAGGGCTTCCGAGAGCAAGAACGGGTCGTCACCATCGTACGCAGTGGGGTGAAACTGCACGTACTCGAGGTCCGCGACGTCGGCCCCGGCGAGGGCGGCCATGGCGATGCCGTCGCCGGTCGCGTCGTCGGGATTGGTCGAGCGCGAGTAGAGCGCGCCGATGCCGCCGGTCGCGAGGATCGTTGTTCCCGCACAGACGGGGTGGCCCGTCGCCACCTCGTCGGTCAGGACGCCGTGGACGCGCCCCTCGTGGGTGAGCAACTCGAGGGCGGCCGTATCCTGGCGTACCTCGATTCGCTCGTGATCGTCGATGTGGTTCAAAAACGGCCGGAGGATGTGGGTCCCCGTCGCCGCGTCGACGTGAAGAATTCGGTTTTCGGAGTGTGCCGCCTCGCGTGTGTAGTCGAACGCGCCGTCTGCGGTTTCGTCGAAGGGGATCTCGAGCGTCTCGAGGAGCACGTCCTCGACGGCGTCGTCGGCGTTTTCGACGAGTACGTCGATGGCGTCGGGATCGGCGGTCCCGTCGCTGGCTGCGAGGATGTCGGTTTTGAGGCTCTCGGGGTCGTCCCGCGTCGTCGAGATACCGCCCTGGGCCCAGTCGGTGCTGGTGTCGTCCGGGCGTTCGGCCTTCGTGACCAGACAGACGTCGGCACCGCCCCGGGCGGCCTGAAACGCGGCCGCACAGCCGGCGATACCGCTGCCGACGACGAGGACGTCTGTGGTGTCGTAGTCGGATGAGGTTTCCGTCATGGTGTTAGATCTCGAGCATGCGTTCGAGGGCGACGGTCGCGAGTTCTTTCTCCTCGGGGGCGACCTCGATCACGTTGCGTTCGCGGCCTTCGACCAGTTCCTCGAGGACCCACGTCAGGTAGTTGGGGTCGATCTGGCGCATCGCGTTGCAGTCCATGCAGGCGTCACCGCAGAGCGGGAGGACGTTCACCTCGGGATGCCAACGCTCGAGGTGCTCGGTAAGGTGGATTTCGGTGCCGATGGCCCACGTGTCACCGGGGGCTGCGTTTTCGATCGTTTCACAGATCGTCGCCGTCGAGCCGGCTTTGTCCGCGGCCTCGACGACCTCGCGGCGACACTCCGGATGGACGATAACCTTTGCGTCGTCGTGGGTGTCCCGAACCTGCTCGATGTGATCGACACGGAATCGCTCGTGGACCTGGCAGTAGCCGTCCCAGAGGATAATATTGCTCTCGGCGACGTCCGCGGCGTCTTTGCCGTCGGGGTCCCAGGGGTCCCACTCGGCGATGTCGTCTTCCATGCCCAGTCGGTAGGCGGTGTTCTCGCCGAGGTGCTTGTCGGGCAGAAAGAGGACTTTATCGCCCTTCTCGAAGGCGTACTCGAACGCTTTGTGGGCGTTCGAAGACGTACAGACCAACCCACCCTGACTGGCACAGAACGCTTTCAAATCAGCGTACGAGTTCATGTAGGTGATCGGGATGATGTTCTCCTCGGGCGCGGCGGCGGTAATTTCGGCCCACGCCGCGTCGACCTGCAGCGCTTCGGCCATTCCGGCCATCGGACACGACGCCTCCATGCTGGGAAGGATTACCGTCTGCTCGTCGTCCGTGATGATGTCCGCACTCTCGGCCATGAACGTCACGCCGCCGAAGACAACGTACTCGGCGTCCGCGTTGGCCGCCTCTTTCGAAAGCTGGTAGGAGTCACCGACGAAATCGGCGTGCTCGACGATTTCGCGTCGCTGGTAGTTGTGCCCGAGAATCACGACGTCGTCGCCGAGTTCCCCGAGTGCCGTCTCGATACGTCTCGTCCGTTCTCCCTCCTCGAGATCCCGATAGCGAGGCGGCAACTGCTCGAGGGAGTCGTATTTGAATAGACTGAGATCGGTGTCCAGCGCTGTGGTTTCCATTTTCACCATCGTGAGTCACTTTTGGGTAGTCTCACATCACATGGCTCTATTGAATAACTTTTTCCTTCGAACAACCATTTCGGTCGAATACCATCGATGGATACGGCCTTCGAATACGCGATAGTCAGTTATCGATGTTCGGAACACGTAGACGGCCGTGACGCTCTGAACGCTGTGAACTAACGATTTTTCGCTGTCGCTCGTAGGACGAGTATGGAACTCGAGGACACGTTCGTCGATTTCACGCGACGAGATTGGGAGACCGAGTCGCCCGACGGGACGGTTCGCGTCGCCGTCATCGGGATCGGCGGATTCGCGCGAACGCGAGCGCTTCCCGGCATCGCCGAGAGTTCGTACTGCGAGACGACGACGCTCGTCACCGGCTCGCCGGATCGGACGCGAGCCGTCGCCGAACGCTTCGACGTCCCACACGTCGTCGACTACGACGGATTCCTGGCCGGAACCCACGAGGAATCGTACGACGCGGTCTACATCTCGACGCCGAACGCGACCCACGGCATCTACGCGAACGCGGCTGCCGATCGAGGTGCACACGTCATCTGCGAGAAACCCCTCGAGTCCAGTCTCGAGGACGCTCAGGGAATCGTCGACGCCTGCCGCGACGCCGGTGTGACACTGATGACTGCCTACCGATTGCAGACCGAGCCGACGGTTCGACGGACGCGCGAACTCGTCCGTGACGACGTCCTCGGCGAGGTCGTGCAGGTTCACGGCGCGTTCTCACACCCGCTGTTGGAGGAGGCGAGCCCCGACTCCTGGCGACTCGATCCCGACCTCGCCGGCGGCGGCGCGCTGGTCGACCTCGGCGTCTATCCCCTCAACACGACCAGATTTATCCTCGAGCAGGATCCGACGGGAATCTACGCGACGACCCACTCGAGTGGCGACCCCTTCGAACGAGTCGACGAGCACGTCGCGTTCCAACTCGAGTTCGACACGGGCGCGACGGCCTCCTGTACGGCGAGTTTCGACGCCCACGCGAGCAGCCGACTCGAAATCGTCGGCACCGAGGGGATGATCTCGATCGCCTCACCCTTCGGCGGCGTCGTCCCGCAGGATATGATCGTCGAGAGCGGCGACCTCCGCATGGAGTACACGGGGGTGCCGGTCGACGAGGTCGGCGAGGAGTTCGACTACTTCGGCTACTGCGTGCTCACCGAGACCGATCCCGAACCCGACGGCGAGGACGGACTGGCGGACATTCGTGCGATCGAGGCGGCCTACGAATCGGCCGAAACGGGCCGCCGGGTCGACATCGACTGACCGAACACCGGCTAGAAGTGCGTCGGAGCCAGCGCGTCGATCGTCGCCTCGGTAATTTCGCTCGAGGCCGGTTCCGGAACCACGACGATCGGGTGATCGATCTCCGTCTCGGCGACGAGCGTCTCGAGTTGTTCGCGCGCGTCCTCGGGCGTCCCGGCGACGCCGAGATCCGCGAGCATCTCGTCCGTGACGGCCGCTGCGGCCTCCCGGTTGTCGCCGTTTCGCCACGCTTCGGCCACGCGTTCGGCCGCGTCGGGGTACGCCATCGCGGCCGCCCGTCTGTACCCCTCGCCGCTGCCGACGTAGTAGGCGATGTGTCGACGCAGCGTCTCTCGAGCCTCGGCTCGGTCCTCGCTGACGGCCGAGGGAACGTACGGCGCGATCGTTATTTCGTCGGGATCTCGCTCGCGTTCTCGAGCCGCGCTCGCGACCTCCTCGAAGGCCTCCTCGAGTTTCGAGAAGGGGATATTGTGGGGAATCCAGCCGTCACACAGACGGCCGACGACGCGACGGTTCGCCGGGCCGAGTCCCGCGTGGTAGATCGAAAGCGGAACGTCGAGCGCGGGGAAGTCCGCGGCCTCGAGCAGTTCGCCCTCGTACGCGACCGGCTCGCCGCCGGCGGCGGTGAACTCGCGGACGAGTTCGATGGTTTCGTGAGCTTGCCGGACGGGCCGATCGAAGGCCATCCCGTGGAGGTCCTCGACGGCCTTCGGCGTGCTGGTGCCGACGCCGAGCGTGAACCGGCCCTCGGACGCCCGCTGGAGCGACGCGGCCGTCATGGCGAGGACGGCCGGCGTCCGCGAGTAGACGTTCACGATCGCCGTGCCGAGGTCGATCTCGTCGGTTCGACAGGCCATCTCGGTGAGCTGGACGACGCTGCTCTCGCCCCAAAGTTCGCCGGCCCAGACGGCGTCGTATCCTAACTCCTCCGCGCGGACGGCGACGTCAGCCTGATCGACGTCACCGAACGACGTAACCATGAGTCCTGTGTGCATATCCGTGCCAACTATTCCCAGTACAAAAAGACGGTCGTTCGCGTAGGTGTCGACGATCGTTCGTCGCGAGGTCGCCACGCAGTCGCTCAGCAGCGTCGACGGCCACTCGCACGCTACCGCTCGAGCACGTCGTAGACGACCTCCCCGTCGACGGCCGTCATCGCCACGTCGATCTCGTCGATCCGTTCCGAGTGCTCCCACGGCGACTCCTCGAGCACCACGAAGTCGGCTCGTTTGCCGACCTCGAGCGTGCCGAGTCGGTCCTCGTCGAACCCGGCGTTGGCCGCCCCGTGCGTGTAGGCTCCCAACGCCTCAGTGACCGACAGTCGCTGGGATTCCGTGGGTGCATTGACGGCGTGGTGGACGCCGAACAGCGGATCCAGTGGCATGCCGTCCGAGCCGAACGCGAGCGGGACGCCGGCCTCGAGCACGTCTCGGAACCGATTCGTTCGATTCCGTCGCTCGCGTCCGAGTCGCTGGTCGTAGAGCCCACCCTCCTGGGCCCACCGGTGGAAATTCGGCTGCATCGACGCGACGACCCCCGCGTCCGCCATTCGCTCGAGTTGGTCGTCCGTCGCCAGCTCCGCGTGTTCGATTCGATGGCGCGACACTTCGGGATCAGCGGTGGCCTCGAGGATCGAGAGCGTCTCCTCGATCGCTTCGTCGCCGATGGCGTGGACGGAGAGCTGGAATCCCTCGTCGTCGGCTCGCGTGAGCAGCGACTCGAGGTCGTCGGGATCGACGACCCACTGGCCGCGGCCGTCGTCGCTCTCACCCGCTTGGGCGTCGTGGTAGGGCTCGGAGAGCTTCGCCGTCCGACTCCCCAGACTGCCGTCGGAGAAGGACTTGATCGCCCCCGTCTGGACGCGCTCGTCGCCCGCGTTCGTCGTCAGACCCACGTCGACGAGTGACTCGAGGTGGTCGCTCCAGTAGTCGATCCGGACGCGAAGGGGCAGGTCGCCCTCGGCCGCCAGTTCGCGGTAGACCTGTGGCGCTCTCGAGTTGCGAACTTTGTCGTGGACGCCGGTGACGCCGAGTTCGACTGCGCGCTGCGTCGCGGCCGAGAGTACGGCGTTCATCTCCTCGCGGTCGGCCGAGAGCGCCGTCCTGACGCGTTCGGCTGCGTCCTCGACGACGATTCCGTTCGGTTCGCCGTGTTCGTATCGAAGATCGCCCTCGGGCATCTCGTCCGCGAAGTGCTCGAGAGCGGCCGTGTTCAACGAGGCGGTGTGGAGGTCGACGCGCAGTGCGACGACGGGCCGTTCCGTGGCGACCTGATCGAGGTCGTCGCGCGTCAGTGGCTGTGTGCGTGTCCCCTCCCAGGCACTCTCGTCGTAGCCAAAGCCTTGCACCCACTCGCCGTCTTCGGTGGACTCGAGTCGTTCGCCCAGCAGGTTGAGACACTCCGTCGCGCTCTGGGCACTCGAGAGGTCGGCGTGGACGAGGTGTTGGCCCAATTGCTCCATGTGGGTGTGGGCGTCGACGAAGCCGGGGAGGATGATCCTCCCGCCGCAGTCGATCACGTCGGTCTCGACGCCCTCGAGGAATTCGACCTCTTCGCGTCGGCCGAGTCGGACGATTTCGCCGTCGCGAACGGCCATCGCGTCGTGAACGGTGTCGGGGTCCGTGAGGGAGTGAATCGCCGCGTCGATCAGCAGACGATCGGCAGCCTCGGTCATAGCTCACAGCGGGCGGGCAACGGGCAAAATAGTTCGGTCTGAGACGTCGAGCGTTCGACGTGAGGCGTCGATTCGGCCGCTGCATCTCGGCGCAACGTTGACCTATCCGCTCGTTGAGTGTCCGACTATGCTCGATCGAGACGGCCGCGTCGTCTTCGGGTCGCTGTTGGCGTTCGTCGTCATCCTCGGCACCTCGACGCTGATCGACGGCCAGTTCGGTGTGTCGCTGTTCGACCAACCGTTGCTCGCGTTCGTGGTGTTCGCCGGCGTCGCCATCGCGATTCCCCAACTCTACCTCGCCGTTGTGGACGACGATCCGTGGTCTCGAGAGCGCGTCCAGTTCGCGACGGTGACGACGGCCGTGCTTGCCATCGCCTTCGGTGCCGACGCCGAGGGTGGGTACTACCTCGTTATCTCGACTATCGGCGCGTGTTCGCTGCTCGGCCTCGTCGCCTACGAAGTGTACCGTTGGCACCGGCTCACGGTTGACGAGCGTCCCCAACAGACCCAGTAATCGCTCGAGTGGAATCAGCAACTGTTAGGGCATCCCACTGTCTCGACCAACGCATGACAGAGCCAGCGGACCTCGCCGAGCGCGTACGCGAGGGCGACCTTCGCATTCACGAACTCGAAGAGCACGCCGACTACGACACCGCAGTCGCGGCCCGACGGCTGGTCGTGGAGGGCGAAACGGGAACCGAACTCGACTCCATCGGCGACTACGGTTTCCCCGCGGAGGCCGCGGAGCCCAACATCGAGAACATGATCGGCGCGGCCCAGATTCCGATGGGAATCGTCGGTCCGGTCGCCGTCAACGGCGAGGCGACCGCAGCCACAGACGGCGGCGCGGCGGACGGCGAGTACTACCTCCCGCTGGCGACGACGGAAGGTGCGCTGCTCGCGTCGGTCAATCGCGGACTGGGCGTTATCTGGGACGCCGACGGGGCGACCGCTCGCGTCACGAAAAACGGCATGACTCGAGCGCCAGTCTTTCGGGTGTCGGGCGTCGCGGAAGCCGCACAGACGGTCGAGTGGGTCAACGACAACGTCGACGCGCTCCGCGAGCGAGCCGAGTCGACGACGAGTCACGGCGAACTGTTAGACGTCGAACCGTACGTCGTCGCCGACTCCGTCTTCCTGCGATTCGCCTACGACACGAAAGACGCGATGGGGATGAACATGGCGACCATCGCGACCGGCGAGGCCTGTGAACTCGTCGAGGCCGAAACGCCCGCGTCGCTCGTCGCGCTCTCGGGCAACCTCTGCTCGGACAAGAAGCCCGCCGCGATCAACGCCGTCGAGGGTCGCGGCCGATCGGTTACGGCCGACGTACTCATTCCGGGCGAACTCGTCGAAGACCGCCTCCACACGACCCCCGACGCCATCGCCGAGGCGAACACTCGCAAGAACCTCACCGGCAGCGCCAAAGCCGGCGCGCTTGGATTCAACGCTCACGCGGCCAACGTCGTCGCCGCCGCGTTCCTCGCGACGGGCCAGGACGAAGCCCAGGTCGTCGAGGCCGCCAACACCATCACGACGATGGAAGCGCGAGAGCGCGAGGACGGCACGACCGACCTCTACGCCAGCGTCTCGCTGGCCTCCCTCGAGGTCGGGACCGTCGGCGGCGGGACGAAGCTCCCGACCCAGTCGGAAGCCCTCGAGGTGCTCGGTCTCCGCGGTGGCGGCGACCCCGCCGGATCGAACGCTGACGCGCTCGCGGAGATCATCGCCGTCGGCACGCTCGCCGGCGAACTCTCCTTGCTCGCGGCGCTCGCTTCGCGGCACCTGGCGAGCGCACACGAAGACCTCGGTCGGTAACCGTCCGTCCTTCTAGTCACAAACTGTCTGGTCTTTCTGGTCGCAAACTGTTTCGTCCTCCTGGTCGATACTCCCTCTTAGCTCCCTTCTTAGCCCGCGAGTTCGGGGGTCTCCTCTCGAGCGCGAATCGTCACGACGGCGATGTAAGCTCCGCCCGCGGCGAGCAAGAGGTAGCCGCCGAGGGTCTGCGGGCCGCTGGTTGCCGGTGCGACGAGAAAGAGACCGACCGCGGCGACGCCGTTGGCGACTGCGAAGTCCCGTCGACCGTAGGCACCGTGAAGAATCGCGAGCGCGGCGAACGTCGCACCGAAGGCGCTGATCGCCAGATTCGTCGCCTCGATGCCGAGGACCGTTCCGTCGGCGAAGCTTCCGTAGGCGTAGAGCACCAGCGCCACCACCGTCCCGATACCGATGACCGTCCCCTGCACGTCCTCCGACTCGTCCATTTGCCCGTCGTTGGGACGCCCGGTGCAAAGCACTGGCGCTCTGTCGTCGACGTGGGCGACGGGTGAAACTGCCGTATTTCGTATCTCAGAGTCGACGGTACCGACCCCGACTCTCGCTGACCGTCCCGCGCCGAACGAGCTTCTCGAGTGCGTCCCGGACGTACTTCGCCGAGACGCCGCGTTCGCCCGCGTACTCGATTACCTCGGATTCGGTCGGCCGCTCGAGATTCTCGAGTGCTTGCTCGACGATTTCCTTCTTGCTCCCACTTCGGGTCGGCCTGCGCGGGTCTCGCTCGCCTGCCGCGTCGACTTCCTCGACATCGAGGCCGGACTCTTCGAGGTAGGTCTCGTCGTCGACGACGCCCTCCGACACGGTCTCCTCGAGTTCGTCGTAGGAATCCAGTCTGGCAAACGCCTCGCCTTCCCCCTGGCGGTTCGCGAGCATAGACGCGCGGACGTCTCGCGCGTGACTCGCGTCTTCGGTTTCGACGAACTTCTTGCGCTTCTCGTAGCCGCGGCGAGACCCACAGCGCGGACACTGGGTCGTCTCCGAACGTCCCTCGATGATCCAGAGGTTCGAACACTCGCTACAGCCGACGACGGCGTACATGTCTCGAGGTGGACGGGGCTCGTAGTTCAACCTTCGGCACGCGGGGTGAAAGTGAACGACTGCGCGCCGGTCGACCGGCGTGGCTCGAGTCCGACGTGGTGAACGTATTAGGCGATCCGACGCGAGACGTATCGTATGGAACGCGTCTCACTCTCCGACCTCGAGCCCACGGAAGCGGCAGACGGCGTCAATCTGGCGGTGATGGCCGGCAGCGAGTCGATGAACGTCCAGCACTTCGAGATCGAACCCGGTGCGGTCGTCGAGACACACAGCCACCCCCACGAACAGACCGGCTTCATCTACGAGGGCGAAGTGGTCTTCGTCTCCGAGGACGACGAGGTCGTCTGTGGCCCCGGTGACTCTTACGCGATTCCGGGCGAGCAACCGCATGCGGCTGAAAACCGCGGCGACGAGCCGGTCCGCGGCGTCGACATCTTCAGCCCGCCTCGAGAAAATCCGAGCTGGCAGGAGTGAGAGCGTCCGAGTTCAGGCCGTTTCGGACTGTCTGTGATCTGCTCGTTCGGTCGGCGTTACTTCCCGATCGATGAAGCCTCGGCTCGAGCGAGCAACGCGTCGGCGTCGGCAGGTAACAGATAGCCGTCGTCGACGGCTGCTTCGGTCGCCTCCCGAATCTTCGCGACGTAGGCCTTGTGCGTTGGATACAGCCTTTCGAGTTCCGACTCCTCGAGCCGGAACGTCTGGCCGTAGCTGTCACACGAACGCGCGTCGTAGAACGCGACAGGGACGTCGATCGGTGGCAGTCGGAGCCCACCCTTGGCGTTTCCATACTCGTCGGTGACAACCTCGACCGTCCCGTCGGATGCCACGTCTCGTTCGATTCGGGGTGCAGCGGGCGGCTCTTCGTTCCGTTTCACCCACTCGTTCACGTGTGACAGTCCAGATTTGTAGGCGTAGCGCATCGGGAAGTAGTTGCCCTGACAGTCGCCGTAGTCGGCGTCTGCACGCTCGCCGTACTGGCCCGCCTCGAGTGGATCCCAGCCGGGGTCGTCTCCCTCGAAGTCGCGAACGTCCATCGCGCCGGCCCAGGCCATGAGCCAGTAATTGATGTGGGAGGTTCCAGTCACTTCCCACAGTTTGAACAGGCCGGAGTCGGATCGGCGCACCCTGTCCGCTTCGTCCTCGCTCACGACCCACAGAACGGGGACGAGGTCGTCGCGTTGGTCCGCTGGCTCTTCTGGGGTGTGGGTAGTTGCGAACGGCAGGAATCCATCGACGAGCCCGTGCGTTTCCTGAATTTCGTTGAGGTAGTATCGCAGGTACTGGGCCGACTGTGACATCCCCGTCGCGATCACGTGTTTGACGTTGAATCCGGCCATCGGATCCGGTTTCGGTCGGGGACGCGTCTTGATCGCTCGAATCGCCTGCGAGAAGATATCGTAGGAGTAGACGTCTCCGGGGTGGTGTAGGTCTCCGTACCGTTCTGGGTTCCCCGTTCGGAGGTCTTGGTCCGTCGGTGAGTCGTCGACACCGACTTTCTGTGCCGATGCGATTACCACTGCGTAGCCCTCACGCATCGCGTAATCGAACGTGTTGATCCAGGCGACGGGCGAATCGCGCCCCGTCGACACGTTCGGCCACTCGATCAACGCCGTTCCGTTGAAGTCACGACGGTGTTTGGGTCGATAGACGAGCAGTCGCGTCTTGTACTTCGCGTTCGCCCTCGGGGGCGCTTCGCGTTCGTCGATGGGGTACGGATTCGGTGGCCCAAGTGGCTGTGCGTCGCCAGAAATGAGGTACTCCGATTCGGTATATCCGTACTCCTCGATGTCGTGAACGGCGCTCGTCTGCGGGACTCCGTCAGTGATCGGTCCCTCGAGCGTCGGTGTTGTGGCATCACGCCGCTTCCCACCCGCCACCGATCCGACCATAACCGAGCCTGCAGCGGTTACTGACAGCCCGCCGAGAACGGCTCGCCGCGTCGACGCAATGGGGTGCTCCTTCGAATACTTCTCACGGTTCGTTGCTCCTGACTCAGTGTTCGTCTCTCGATTTGTCATCTCTATTACTACACAATTTATCATTGAAAATAGTATTAAGCGTGGCTCTCGGCTTCATTCCACGATTCTTTCACAGTTACTACAACTGAAAAAAGGGACAATCCTCAGTCATCACTAGTACGTCTGTGAAGTAACCAGTTACTGAGGAATACCACGGAGTTATATACTCGAGTTGGCAACGAAAGTCGATGGCAACTGAATCACGATCGTCCGACTCGTGGGGTGTCGGACGCGTTGGATCGTATCTCGAGCGATTAGGGCCGACGTGGCTCGCCGGCGCGATTGCGGCGGGTCCGGCCACGATGGTTAGCCTGTTAGTCGCCGGGGCGAGTTTCGGCTACTCCATGCTGTGGGTCGTCGTCCTCTCGGCAATTTTGGGCACGCTCGGGCAGTATCTCGCGATGCGACTGGGAATCCTGACCGAGGCCGGGATCGTCACCGTCGTCGAGGAGCGACTGGGGTCGTTCTGGGCCTGGGTGCTCGTTGTCGACGTCGTGTTAGCTGCCGGGTTCGCCCAACTCGCGATCATGGGAACGCTGGCAGACGTCAGCGCGACGATTGTGGCAAACGCAGGCGTCAGCGTCGCTGCACTGACCGATCCGCGCTTCTGGGGCGTTACCTGGGCGGTCATCCTCGCGCTCGGACTCGCCGGCGGCGGCTACCGACTCGCCGAACTCGGCGCGAAAGTGCTCGTCTCGTTCGTCGTCCTCGCCTTCGTCGCCTCGCTGTTCGTCGTCCCGCTCGAGCCCGCGGCGGCGATCTCCGGACTCGCGCCGGAGATGCCCGGCGGTATCGACGGTGCGGTCGTCGCAGCCGGCGTCCTCGGCGGCGGCGTCCACATCACGCTGTTGACGATGCAGAGTTACACGATGCGGGCGCGCAACTGGACCGAGGGAGATCGAGACATCGCAACCTTCGACGTCGTCAGTTCGATGCTCGTGGCGTTCGGTATCTTCAGCGTCGCTGTCTTCCTCGTCGCGGCGAGCGTGCTGCCGGAAGCCGGCGTCGATCCGGCGACGCTCGACGAGATTCAGGCCGCCGAAGCCCTCGGTCCGATCGCCGGCGAGCACGCGACCTGGATCTTCCTCGCCGGATTGCTCGGCGCGGCTGTGTCGACACTCGGTGGCAACACGATTGTCCCGCCGTACCTCCTCGCCGACAAACTCGGTTGGGAGCAGTCGGTCGAGGATAGTCGCTACCGCGTTGCCATCGTCGCCGTCGCACTACTCTCCTCGCTCGGCGCGTTCTACGAGGGTGGATTCTTCAACCTGCTCGTGCTCGTCCTCGCGTTCGGACTCGTCGGCACGCCGTTCGCCCTCGCCGTCATCCTCTACTTGCTCAACGACCCCGAGGCCGTCCCCGAGACGAACTCGAGGCTGCTCAACGTCGGCGGACTCGCCCTGTTCGGCGTCGCAACCGTGCTCGCGGGTGAGTTCGTTCTCGACGAACTCGAGACGATCACTGAACCCGCCTCGGCGTTCGTCGTCGCCTTCGCCCTCGCGATGACGGTCGCGACGCTCGGACTCGCCGTCCGGTACGTCAGAGACCGATAACGGAGACCGCTGACGCGGCCGCGATGGTCGAATTCAGCCGGACGAACGTTCAAGGTACATGCCACCAATGGTCGTGGCATGTCCTCACCTGATGACGAGGGGTCACCGACGGTATCCGAAGCAGACAACGAACTCGCCGACGACGTAATTGTCGTCACGGGCGCGAGTCGCGGTCTGGGTCGCTCAATGGTCGAACGATACGCAGAGGAGGGTGCTCGCGTGACGCTCACTGCCCGCGACGAAGATCGATTGGAAGAAATCGCGGCCGACCTCCCGACCGAATCGCTCGTCGTGCCCGCTGACGTCCGCGACAGCGACGACGTTGCGAACGTTATCGACCGAACGATCAACGAGTTCGGTCGCATTGACACGCTCGTCAACAACGCGGGCGTGAGTCTCCTCGGCATGCAAGACTCGAGGAACGGCCTCGTGGACGTCTCCGAGGAAGAGTGGGACACGGTTCTCGAGGTCAACCTCAAGGGTGTCTTCCTGTTCACCCGCGAGACGCTGCCCCACATGTACGAGCAGGGCCAGGGCAACATCATCAACATTTCTTCCGGCCTCGGTCGGCGTGCCATCGCTGGAGCCGGCAGTTACGTCAGTTCGAAGTGGGGTCTCGAGGGACTCACCCGAACGACGGCGCTCGAGACCGAAGGGGAGGGAATCAACGTCAACGCGTTGGATCCGGGCGGCCGCGTCAACACCGATATCTGGGCCCACCTGCCAGAAGAGGAGCGACAGCAGATCCTCCAGCCGGACGTAATGGACGACGCTGCCGTCTTGCTCGCCGCACAGGACCCCCACGCTATCACCGGCGAGTCGATGGCCGCACAGGAATGGGAGGAACGACTCGAGTAACGACGAGCCTCGCAGTTCACTCGTGACGTTGTCAGTCCGCCGTTCGCGTAAGCCAAGAACGCTCGTCGATTATTCGAGGGGCTTTCGCATCTTCACGTGCGGAATGCCCGCTTCTTCGAACTCTTCGCCGTAGCGTTCGTATCCGAGCGTTCGATAGAACTCCGCAGCATGCGTTTGCGAGTGGAGTTTGAGCGACTCGAGTCCCTCACTTCTCGCTTCGGTTTCGACGACGTTCATCACCGTCCGCCCGACGCCGTCCTCACGGTAGGAGGCCAATACGGCGACACGTTCGACCTTTCCGACCCCCGAGTTGGGCTTCCGGAGGCGAGCGGCACCGACTGGCTCGCCACCGTCGTAGGCGACGAAGTGCGTCGACTCGTCCTCGTGCTCGTCGTACTCGAGGTCCTCGTCGACGCCTTGCTCCTCGACGAAGACGACCTGCCGGACCGCGAACGCGTCCTCGCGTTCCCCTGCTGTCTCGACCGTTCGTACCTCGACCATTACGCTCTCGTTCGAACTGCCGTACCGAGAGCGTTACGACACTGCGAGGAGGGCAGTGGGGAGTACGACCCTCCTGTCAGTGCTGTCGCTGGAAGTCGTGTACCGCGTGGAAGAACTCGTGGCGGGTTCGCTCGAGGAAGCTAAAGTGTGTTCCGCCCGCAATCTCGCGGTATTCCTTTCGGTCGTCGGCCGCACCGACGGCGTCGTAGAGGTTCAACGCACCCTCCCGGGAGATGGTCTCGTCGCTCGAGGAGCGGACGACCAGCGTCGGGTCGGTGATCTGTTTCGGGTGGTACTCACGTTCCTGGCGAACGAGCGGCGCGATGATCGTCTCTGCAGCGTTCGATTTCGACGCCGACTCGAGAGCCTGCTCGCTCTCGAAAATGGCCTGCCAAACGGCGGTTTGGATCTCCGAAGCCGTGAACAGTCCTCCGCCGATCCACTCGTCGTGATCCCTTCCCTCCGGAATTTCGCCGGTCCAGCCCGCGAGAAATTCCTCTCGTTGGTGTGGCAGATACGCTGGCCCGTCCGGATCCGCGCCCACCTCGAGCGTGTCGAAGGATCCGCCCGCGAGCGTGACGGTTTCGTAGCCGGGGTCGGCGAGTTCGTAAACCGCTCGGCCGCGCCAGGTGCCTCCGGACAATCCGACGTAGTGGATGCGCTCGAAGCCGCGGTCCTCGCGCAGCCAGCGCGTCACCTCGAGCAAATCGCGTGCCTCGCGTTCGAACGAGAGCGGGGGCGTGTTCGCCTCCGGGGGTTCGCTGTACTCGCGTGGTGGCTCCGACTCGCCGTAGCCGCGCATATCGGGGGCGAAAGCTGCTTGCCCGCGCGCCGCGGCGTCGGGTAACCACCCGAAGTCCTTCGCGACGGGCGGGTCGAACATCGGGACGCCACCGTAGGTCATCCCGTGGACGAAGAGCACGGCTTCCTCGGGGTCCTTGGGCGACCGTTCCCAGACGCGTAGCCGATGACCGTCGTCCATCTTCAGGTCGTGGGCCGGCGGTTTCCACGACGGACGCTTTCGGTTCTCGTTCGGTTCGTCTCGAGTGTCGTCACGGTGACTCGAGGCTGTTACGCCGGTGGTTCCGACGAGCGTCGTTCCAACGGCCCCAGCGAGGAACGCTCGGCGGGGTGTCGGTAGCATGTCGCGGGTTGGCATACGTGTCAATTCGCTACAATTCCGTGTCAGCGAATAACAGTATTCGATGGTTCCACGAACGCTACGTCAGGGTTCTAGCACGGTCTCGATAGCCGACAAATCGGCTCGAGGTACTCTCCGGGGACTGACCGTTATCATCCGCCATTGCCGTCACTGCCTTCGAGAACCTTCGCTGTCGAGTCGTGGACACTCGAGAACGGGCTCGACGAACGTCACGGGCCAGAGTGACGACAACCCAAAGACGGCAACGAAAAATGGTCGACCGAAGCGACCTACCTGTCCGAACAGTTGGCATACGCCAGCTGTTCGATGTTCTGGCGGCTCCGTCGCCAGAGGACGAGAACCGTTCGACGAACGGTTCTCGATATCGTCAGAACGCGGTGCGTTCTGACTGCTCGAAAAACCGGCTTACGCCAGTTTTTCGATGTTCGCGACGACTTCGTCGGCGTACTCGCTGGTTGCGAGTTTCTCGGCGTCCTCGAGCTGTCGTTCGAGGTCGTAGGTGACCTTACCCGAGGAGATGGTCTCCTCAACGGCGTCGCGCACGAGGTCCGCGGCGTCGTTCCAGCCGAGGTACTCGAGCATCATGCGACCCGAGAGGATCATGGCGGTCGGGTTGACCTTGTCCTGACCCTCGTACTTCGGTGCGGAGCCGTGAACTGGCTCTGCGAGGAGTCGACCGTCGCCGAAGTTCGAACCGGGGGCGATGCCGAGCCCACCGATCTGTGCGCCGGCGGCGTCGGACATGTAGTCCCCGTTCAGGTTCATCGTCGCGATGACGTCGTAGTTGTCCGTTCGGGTCAGCAGCTGCTGGAGCATGTTGTCGGCGATGCGGTCGTTGACGACGAGCGTGTCGTCGTCGGCCTCGCCATCCTGCTCCTCCCAGAGGGTGTCCTCGGTGATGACCTCGTCACCGTACTCTTCTTCGGCGACCTCGTAGCCCCAGTCGCGGAACTGGCCCTCGGTGAACTTCATGATGTTGCCCTTGTGGACCAGCGTGACGGAGTCGCGGTCGTGTTCGAGGGCGTAATCGATAGCGCGGCGGACGAGTCGCTTCGTGCCGAACTCCGTAATCGGCTTGACGCCGATACCGACGGGACCATCGTGGATGACGTCGTCTTCGCCCATCTCGTCTTCGACGAACTCCTTGACTTCCTGGACTTCGTCGGAACCGGCTTCCCACTCGATGCCGGCGTAGACGTCTTCCGTGTTCTCTCGGAAGGTGACCATGTCCATCTGCTCGGGCTCGGAGACGGGGGATGGAACGCCCTCCATGTGGTAGGTTGGGCGGACGTTCGCGTAGAGGTCGAGCAGTTTTCGCAGGCCGACGTTCAGCGATCGGAAGCCAGCGCCGACGGGCGTCGTCAGCGGACCCTTGATCGCGACGCGGTGTTCCTTGATGGCCTCGACGGTCTCGTCCGGCAGATTCTCGTCGTACTTCTCTCGAGCGGATTCGCCGGCGTAGACGCGCATCCAGTTGATGTCGCGACCGGTCGCCTCTGCGGCTGCCTCGAGGACCTTCTGTGCGGCGGGGCCGACGTCGCTGCCCACACCGTCACCGTAGATAATCGGGATAATCGGGTTGTCAGGCACCTCGAGTTCGGTTTCGGTACCTTCCTTCAGCGTGATCTTCTCCCCTTCGGAAGGGACTTCGATCTTGTCGTAGCTCATCTCGTGTGTACGGTTCTTCGATGGGGGTAAAAGGTCTCCCATTTCTATCGACGGACGACGAACAGTTGACGACACGCCCGAAGAGCCACACACAACTCGAAAAGTTCGAGCTTTTCACCCGATTCGGTTGTCGAAGCGCAACTTCCCATCGGCTGTATTGTTCATTATATAAGATGTCAGAGACGGGCGAGCGACGAAATTCGCGTCAGGACGCGTTGGACAGTTGAGGGTTCAGGACGCGTTTGACAGTTGAACAGTGTTCCAGTATCGGACCATCACCGCGACACCCGCGCCGACGATGCAGGTGCCGATGAGTGCCAGTAAGGCTTGCCCGACGGGTGAGAACCACCCTTCCTCGAGTGCAGCCCAGAACGTGGCGAGCACGGTAATGCCGACGACGACGAGCACGGACCCGATATCGACCCAGTCTCGCTGTGCATTGAGCACCAGTCGACCGATCGCAATCACTGCCATCGCCCCGCAGAACGCGGCGAGAATCACGACTGGTGTCATTGTCGTCAGCGGTACACAGGCCGCTGTGGTAAGTGTAGGGATTTCGGCGTGACGAACCGATAAACCGTTCCTGTCGGAGTGACCCACTGGAAGCTACGTATGCAGGTACTCGTTCACGGCGGCGCTGGCAGCGATCCTGACGACCCCGAATCCCGGCAGACGGTCCTCGACCGCGCCGCAGACGTCGGAGCATCACAGACGACCCCCGTCGACGCGCTCGAGGCCGCCGTCGCCGTCCTCGAGTCGGACCCACGATTCAATGCCGGCGTCGGCAGCGCGGTCCAGAGCGACGGCACGATCCGCACGGACGCGGGAATCATGACCGACGACCGGGAGGTCGGCGCGGCCTGTTCGATGCCGAACGTCGAACACGCGCTGGGCGTCGCGCGAGTCGTCATGGAAGAGACTCCACACGGCTTCGTCTCGGGCGAACACGCCGTGTCCCTCGCCGAGGCGTTCGATATCGAGACCGGTGTCGACCTCTGGTCCGAACGCACCCGCGGACAGTGGACCGACCTCGAGGCACCCGACGGCGACGCTGGCGACCACCTCGAGTGGATCCGCGAGCGCTACGGCCAGTCGGACCCGGGCGGTCGTGCCGAAGACAGGAATCCGAAGGATCACGACACTGTCGGCGCAGTCGCGTTCGACGGCAACTCACTCGCTGCGGCGACCTCGACTGGCGGTCGGTGGCTCGCGCTCGCGGGTCGCGTCGGAGACGTTCCGCAGGTCGGATCGGGCTTTTACTGCTCGCCTGCGGCGGCCGTCAGCGCGACCGGTGCCGGCGAAGATATCGCTCGCGTCACGCTCTCGAGACGCGTCGCCCGACACGTCGAGCGCGGTCGAGACGCCCAGGACGCGGCGAGGACTGCGATCGAGGAGTTTGCCGAACTTACCGGTGCGACTGCAGGCGTCATCGCGATCGACGCGCAGGGCAATCTGGGGTCGGCGTACAACAGCGATGCGATGCAGACCGCTCGAGCGACGCGTCACTCGTAAACAATCCACGCGGCACCCCTCGAAATTTTCGACGATCGACGTGAAGTAGTTTTATTATTGTCGTTCCCGTCGTCGGACGTATGCTCGAAACGCCGTATTACGCCTCACGTCAGTGTCCGCAGTGTTCGTCGACGCTCTCGAACGTCCAAGGTCTCGCTGCGTGTCCGGAGTGTGAGTGGATCGACGCCGACGCTCGCGTTCAGCCGTCGGTTTGAACAGCCGACGGGGTCGATGACGCCGACGAGAGACGGAACCTCTTTTTGTCGACCGGTACAACCCCGACCCATGGCCGAATCCGAGGTGGACCTCGAGTCCGAGATGTACGAAAAGCACCGCGAAGCAGGGGAGATTCTCTCGCAGGTGCGCGAAGAGACTGCCGAGCGCGTCGAGGTCGGCGCGAGCCACCTCGAGATCGCAGAGTACGCCGAGGATCGGATCCGCGAACTCGGCGGGAAACCAGCGTTCCCCGTCAATATCTCCATCGACGAAGAGGCAGCCCACGCGACGCCGTCGATCGACGACGAGTCGACTTTCGGCGAGGAGATGATCAACCTCGACATCGGCGTTCACGTCGACGGCTGGCTCGCAGACACGGCGATTACCGTCGACCTCTCCGGGAATCCCGAACTCGCCGAGGCACCCGGAGAAGCCCTCGAGGCCGCGATCGACGTGATCGAGCCGGGCGTCGAGACGGGCGAGATCGGTGCCGAAATCGAGGACGTCATCGACGGCTACGGCTTCAACCCAGTCGTCAATCTGACGGGCCACGGACTGGGGCACTGGGAACAACACACCAGTCCGAACATCCCGAACCGCGCCGTCTCCCAGGGCACGGAACTCGAGGCTGGCGACGTCGTCGCGATCGAGCCGTTCGCGACCGACGGCGGCGGCAAGGTCACCGAGGGTGCCAGCGAGGAAATCTTCTCCCTCGAGCGTGAGGGTTCCATCCGAAACCGGCAGGCTCGGAACGCACTCGAGCAGATCACCGAAGAATTCCGCACGCTACCGTTCGCGACGCGCTGGCTCGAGACGGATCGAGCCGAGATGGCGCTGCGCCGACTCAAACGCAACAACATCGTCCACGGCTACCCGGTTCTCAAAGAGGACGACGGCTTCCTCGTCAGCCAGAAAGAACACACGATCATCGTCACCGAAGACGGCTGTGAAGTGACGACTGCATAAGCAGACTGTCAGCAGTGAGCGCTATTCACTGCTACTGATAGATTGACTAACTACAGATGCTCTCCCTGCGCAACGTTAGGCGTTGTTCATTCGCTGACTCGAACGGGACCCACACCGTTGACATTCGGCGACGCGGTACGGCTCGCGGGAGAACTCGGCGTTTTCTTCCTTTCCACTTTCCGTTCGGAGCTGGACGGACACTTCGTGGAGCGTCTCGAGGTCGCAGTCGTCACAGTGTTCAGTTAGCCCGTTGACAGAGTCGTCAGTCGTTGCCATTAATCCACTTCTTCTGATAGGGGGGACTTAAAACCCCCCTTTGATTCGGACCGGTATGTGGATCATATGATAGAACGACACCGAAGTGGCCCTCTCCGCCACAAGAGGTGTTGATAGTCACGTATAGCAAACCTTCTACTAATCGTTGCTACCGTACAGTCACTCCTTGGAAACCCCTCGACCGTACTAATTTGGTATTCGATATCATCCTCCGATGGAGACTAATGTTCGATCTAACCGGCCGGAGTAAAACGTTTTAGGCGGCTCTCGAGTGGGTGGAGGATATGGAGCAGGTCTTTGCACCGTGGCGAATCGAGTGGATCAGGCGCGAGGAGAAAAACCCCGATATCGACGAGTGCGTCTTCTGTGAACTGCCGGCTCTCCCCGCCGAGCGGGACAATTTGCTCGTCGCGCGCAGCGAACACGCCTTCGTCCTCTTGAACAACTACCCCTACAATCCGGGCCATACGATGGTAATTCCTCACGCACACACCGGCTCGTACAGCGACCTTACCGACGAGCAACTGCTCGATCACGCCCGCTTGAAACAGCGAACGTTCGACGCTCTCGAGGTCGCACTCGAGCCAGACGGCTTCAATGCGGGCTTGAACCTCGGTGATGGCGCGGGTGGGTCGATCGGTGACCACCTCCACACCCACGTCGTCCCGCGCTGGCAGGGCGATACCAACTTCATGCCCGTCCTCAGCGATACGTCGGTGATCGTCGAGGCACTCGAGGAGACCTACGGGCGCGTCCACGATGCATTCGCGGCTCAGGAGGGTGCGACGGTTCCCGACGACGAGCGTGCAGTCGTCTTCGAGTGAGTTGTTTTCGCGGCCGACTCGGATCACGTTCGCACCCGAAACGGACTCGAGCGCTCGAAATCGAGCACCCAAAAGCAGCAATCGATGCCGGTCGACTGTACACTTTTGACACTCGTTGTCGTGCACTATTGTAGCATGGAGTACGAGGTCGTACACACCGACGACGTTCCGCTCACTGATCTCTCCGAGACCGACGACGTCCCGCCGGACCTACAAATTCGGGCGCTTGACGAGGTTCTCGACACCGACGACGTACAACTCAAACTCTGGTATTTCGAACCCGGCGAGGAGATCCAGTATCACGCCCACAGTGAACAGGAAGAGATTTTCTACGTCCTCGAGGGAGAGTTCTCGTTGAAACTCGGCCGATCGGGCGAGGAGGAGTTCGTGGAGGCCGACGCGGGAACGTTCTGGATCGCCAAACCAGAGATCGGCCACGGCCACCGCAACGTCGGCGACGAGCAGGGCGTCGTCCTCGCAATCGGTGCCCCAGCCGTCGACGACCCGGGGTTGGATCCACACGGAATCGACGACGAGTAACGCGGAGTCGACGGCGAGTGACGCGGTGCCGACGACGAGCGACACGGAACCGGCGGCGAATAGCGCGAACGGCCGTTTCCAGCGGTTCAGGCGTACGTCGAATCGAGGTACTCGAGAATGTGTTCTGATTCGGCCATCGTCACACCCTGCTCGTCGTCGACGACGATGGGAACCTGCCGTTGGCCGGAGATTCGTTTGACTTCGTTTCGTCGCGAGTGAAGTCCCTCTACCCAGACGCTCTCGTAGTCGACCGCGAGTTCCTCGAGGCGATCGACGACGAACTCGCAGTACGGACAGCCCTCCAGTCGGTACAGCGTGACCATAGACGGGAGTTCGCCGCGGGTCCCCAAAAGCCTGTGTGCGTGTCTGCCGCAGAACGGACGTTTTTGTCTCCCCGCCGTGAGTTTCCGAGCATGCCACCGACGGCGGGCGAGACGATTTCGGACTTCGAGGCACCGCTGTGTGACGGGGAGACGTTCCGATCGACGGCGCTTTCGGACGCCCTCGGGCCCCGCGGCGGCGTCGTGATCTGTACGGGCTTTGCGTTCAGTGCGATCGCACAGAACTGGTGGAAGCGCTTCGTTCGCGCCGGCTGGGACGAGTTCGACGACGTCTCGGTACTCGGTATCAGCCGCGACGGGCCCTACGCCCAAAATGAGTTCCTGCGCTGGTTGGACCGACCCGACTTCCAGTTCTTCGCGGACGTGAACGGCGCGATCAGCGACTCCCTCGAGTTACTCGAGTCGCGCGAGCACATGGCGAACGTCTCGACGCCGTGGCGGTCGGCGTTCGTCCTCGACGCCGACCTCGAGGTGCACTACGCCTTCGTCGCCGACGACTGGATCTCACCGTTACCACGGGAAGAAATCGAACGCGCTGTCGAAGGGTTGTAACCTCGTGCCATCGAGACATTGACTGACGGTAGCGCACTTTGGGTGGGACGCTCTTGGTCAATTCGGGACATGAGTATCTTTATGCGCCATCGAGATAGCCAGATGATATGAAACGTACCGAGCTACGGCGGCGAGACCTTCTCGTCGCCGTTTCGGGCGGGTGTGTGGCTCTCGCAGGCTGTTCGGAACTCTCGGCCACCCGAGCCGGATACGGAGCGGCGTACGGAAACGAATACGGGGCCGATTGAGTGTGGCCGACGAAACGCCGCGACTCGGATTGGGGACGTACGAGCCGGGAGACGAGTGGGATCACACTGACACGGTCGAGGCGCTCGACGAGCACGCACTGGTTCGTGGGCCCATCGCCGACCGGCCGGTAGAAGGCGAGTACGATGACGAACTCTACCACGCGACCGACCAGGGGATCACCTGGCGCTGGGATGCCTCGAGCGAGGACTGGGCGTATTTCGGCGGTCGCGGAAGCGCCGACCATCCGGTACCTGGAACGAGTTACTTCGAGGAGACGAGCGTCGAAACGGCGAGTCTCGTCGACGCACGGACCGAGGAAACTCCCGTCTGGAACGTCGAGGCACACGGCATCGAAGGTGACGGCACAACTGACGTCGGACAGACCGTCCACGATCTCCTCGAGACGGTCGCCAAGGCCGGGGGCGGTATCGTGTACTTCCCGCCCGGACGGTACCGCCTCGAGCGGACGCCGCTGATTGGTGACGAGACGATTGTACTTGGTGCCGGTCGCTCGACGGTCCTCGAGGGGGTGCGCGCAGATGGTAACGAAGGGTTTGCGCTCCTCTCCAACGTGGGCTACGACGCGGGCGGGTACGACGGCGCGTCGAACTGGGGCGTCTGTAACGTCCGGATCGACTCGCCGGCGACGAACGGAATTCTGCCCGCACACGCGGAGAACGTCCGGCTAGAACAGATCTACGGCGACGCCATCTACTACCACCACATCGACGTCGTCTCGTCGAAAAACGTGGTCGTGGACGGCTACTGGGCGACGTGTGGCGGGGAGGGCGACTCGGACGCGCCGATTCAGTTCGACAATCAGGTCTCCGGGACGGCTGCGAACGGGATCTGGGACGGGAAACGTGATGCGCGTGCGAACGACGACGGCACCCCGACCAGCAACTGTACCCTGAAGAACTTCGAAATCGATCCGACGAACGATCCGGAGTACGGGATCCACATCCACCGCGACGGAAACGAGTCGATCACGATTTCGGATGGCCACGTCACCGGCTGTCGACACTCGGCCATCAGGTCGGACCCTGGCGATCTAATCGACGATCTGACGATCGAAGGCGTCTCGTGTCTCGACAACGCGAGAGGCATTTCGTTGGGTCACGTCGAGAGCGGACGGCGAGCGCTGACGATCACGAACGTCACGATCAGAACTGACGACAGTGAATTGGCATCGGGTTCGGGGCTGTACGCGAGCGGATTCGACGGCACCTCAATTTCGAACCTCATCGTCGACGGCCCGTTCACGAATTCGATTATCTTCGACGATATGGACGACCTGAAGCTGAGCACGGTTACAGCGAGTGGTGCGGACCACCAGGCGTTCCGATTCCGGGAGAACGCCGAGGCGACACTAACGACCGCTCGAGCGGCGAAGTGTGGCACCGTGGGCATCTATTCGGGACCCGAGAGCAGCGTGGCCTACGGTGGTATCACGTTCGACGATGTCGGGGAGGAAGTCGTCGTCGACGGCGAGATTCGGGAGTGGGTTATGTCGTCATCGTCGTAAGAGCGTTTTCGCGACGCGATTCAGATCGGCTTGCCGAACGCGTACATCGTCTCGTGGGCCGTCACCTCGAGGTCGACGAAATCGCCGGGCTCGAGGCCGTACTCGCTCGCGTGCTGGACGATGAGCTGCCGATAGGCCGCGTCGCGACATTTGACGGAGTCTGCGGTGCCCTCTTCGACGACCAGACAGTCCGTGCGCGTATCGCCGACCATGTCCTCGTAGGCCGAACCCACGATGTCGCGCTTGGCGGCGCTCATCTCCTTCGAGCGTTCCTTCTTGATCGTCCCGCCGAGTCCCTTCATCTGGGCGGCGTCGGTCCCCGGCCGCTTCGAGAAGCGGGTGACGTTGACCTTCTCCGGGCGCGTCTCGCGGAGCAAGGCCATCGACTGGGCGTGATCGTGGTCCGTTTCGGTCGGAAACCCGACGATGAAGTCCGTCGAGAGCGTCCAGTATGGGAGTGCGTCGTCGAACGTCTCGATGACCTCGAGATACTCGGAGACCTGGTGTTGACGACGCATGTCGCCGAGTACGTCGTCCGACCCGGATTGGACGGGGGCGTGCAGGAAGTTGTAGAGTTCGTCGTTTTCGGCGAAGACCGAAGCGAGTTCCTCGCGGATGCCGTGGACGCCCTTCGGATTGGCCATGCCGACGCGGATGCGGAAGTCGCCCTCGATCTCACAGATTCGCTCGAGCAGGCGGTGGAGTTTGCGTTCGCCCTCGTCCCAGCCGTAGACGCCGGTGTCCTGGCCCGTGATTCGGATCTCCTTCGCGCCGGCGTGGATCAGCGCGCGGGCTTTTTCGACGTTCTCCTCGATGGAGGGGGAGTCGATTTTGCCCGTGGCGTGTTTCGTGATGCAGTACGAGCAATCAGACATACAGCCTCGAGCGATGGGGAGGATGCCGACGACGCCGTCCAGAATGGGTTCGGCGTCGGGGGTCGTCGTCGGACACTCGCCGTTGGTGACGGCCTCGGGGACTTCGTCCCAGTGGAGCACCTGGCCGTCGACTTCCGCCTTCGCGAACTCCTCGCCCTGTGCGAGGGCCATACAGCCCGTGATGAACAGATCGGCGGTTTCGTCGGCTAACTCCTCGGCCCGGCGGAGCATGTTTCGCTCGGTCTTCTCGACGACCGTACAGGTGTTCAAAATAGCGACGTCGGCCTCGCTTGGCCCCTCGACCTGGTGATGGCCCGCGTCACGGAGCCGTCGCTCGATTTCGCGACTCTCGCCGCGATTGGACGTACAGCCGTAGGTTTCGATGTGATACCGGGCCATTCGCGTGAGAGAGTATCCGACCTCACAGGCCAAAAGCGCGGCGAATCGCTTCACTCGCCTCACCCCGGGGTGGCTCCTCGGAGCAACTCGTGTATTCTTGCTGAAGGAATTCGACTTCATCTCTCTCAGTCGCCTGATAATCGTCCAAACGAAATACAGCTAGATGATCTATCTAGGATATGTAAATAAATGGTCTAGCGTCGAGAACCTTATGGCAGAATGTGATTTATATATTTCATATTGGGAGTTGTATCGAAAATCGGTGAGATCAAACCGAACGATTCTAGGCTCCTATGCTGTGTTTTTACCCCAATTACAAATATGAGAGAAAAAAGCAGAATTACCAGGTTGTATGTAGGTGATTACAAAACCCGGATCTGGGTATTGACATTGTGATGACTGGTGGTCCGAATGAGGGATGCCAACGGTGTGGTTCTCTCAGGCTAACTACTGAACGAATCGTTGAACACGACTGTGGGCACGTTGGACCGATAACGGTTTTCGAAGAGGGAGAGTGTCCGAAGTGTGGCCACGCTGAACCGCTTGGAGACCTGAACGCGGTCAATTCCGTATGCCGGTGTCTCGAGTGCGGACGGCGGTTCGAACTCGAGGGAGAAACGGAGGAAACACCGGCTACGAATAGACGGATTCAGTTTCCGGATCTACCGACGCCGACGCCCGGTGGTGAACTGTCTTGGATCCCGGATCGGTATCGACCGAACACGGAGCGCGGACAGCAACTGATGGTCTCGGCGCTGGTCATCGCCATCCTGCTGGCTGGAATCGCTGGCACCGTCTCGGTCAGCACGATACTCGATTCGGAATCGAGCGACCACCAATCAGTCGATCGGTCGTGGGAAACACACGAGACGATCGTCATCTTCAGGAACGACGACATTCAGCCGTGGTACAACCAAGAAGAGATGCGAGCCGTCGACCAGGTGTTCATCGACGAGGAAGTTCCCGTTACGCTCGGGATCATCCCAAAGGTAGCCGGTGAGAACGCGATTACCGACGACGACGAAACCTGCTCGTACCTCCGCTCACTCGAGTCCGAGTATCCCGACCAATTCGAGATGGCGATTCACGGATATACACACGAAGAACAGACCGATTTTTACAACGGAAGTGAGTTCGGGAACGTCTCGATCACGACCCAACACGAATGGCTCGTCGCTGGTGAGGAGATCATGCACGACTGCGTCGATAGACCCTCTCAGACGTTCATTCCGCCAATGAACACGTACGATGACAACACGGTGGAAGTCCTCGTCGAGGAGGGGTATCCGATCGTCTCTGGGGGAGAGTGGTTCACGTCAGCGTACTACAAGGAGGAAGCGCCGTTTGTGAAGGACGGTATCACACACGTGCCAGAGACGCAGGCGTTCGAGGACTGGTCGAACGCGGATAACGACTCCGACGAGGTCCCCTTCCACGACCTCGAGACGCTGACAGATTCGTTCGACGAGGCCGTCGAAGACAACGAACCGTACGTCCAAATGCTTCACTACCAGTACTTCACGAGCGAGGACCAACTCGAGATGTTGCGATCGCTTATCGAGCACATGAACGCGACAGACGACGTCACGTTCATGACGCTCGAACAGTTCGGTGATGGCCTCGAGTCGGGTGATATCGAAGAAACGGACGACGGATGGCGGGTTCTCGAACCGATCGAAGAAACTGTGAGCGAAACTGCGGACGATGACTCCTCACAGTCGATCACACCGAACCCGTGGACTGAAATCCGGAGCGTGCTGTTCTAATGAAATCCCCTCAAACCGTCGGCTTCCGACTTTGGTCGATACTTCGGTCAGTCAGGTGGCTCTCGGTCGCGTTGTTTCTCTCGGCGTTGCTTCCGTTCTGGTTGCTCGCCGGCGTAATGGACGATGGCTCGGTGTACGCGGTCGCTGGATTCGGACTGATCATGGCCTGTTACGTCGGGTGGTCGTACTACGTGGTTATGTACAGACCGTGGTACCGAGATGTCTTCGGTGTCGGGGCACTGGTGGTCGTTCTGTGCGGTTATGCGATCGGCGTCGTCACGATTGGCTGGGTCTATCCAACTCCCATCCAGTTCGTTCACCTCTTCGCGATTGCACTCATCTTCGTGTACTACTGGTTCATTGCCCTCATCGCACTCTATCACGATCAGGTCGATCACGCGAAGTTCACTCCGTCACCACCGTTTCCGTCGATCACCGTTCTCGTTCCGGCGTACAACGAGGCCGGCTACGTCGGTCGAACGGTCGCGTCGTTACTCGAGGCGCGCTACCCGGAAGAACAATTGGAGATCATCGTTATCGACGACGGAAGTACGGACGAAACGGCCGAGGAAGCACGTTCGTTCGAATCCGACGGAGTTCGCGTCGTGACGAAAGAAAACGGCGGCAAGTACTCCGCTCTCAACTACGGACTACTGTTCGCCGAAGGGGAGGTTATCGTCACGGCCGATGCGGACAGCATCGTCGCAACCGACGCCCTCAAACAGATCGTCGCGCCGTTCGCGTCGAATCCAGAAATTGGTGCCGTCGCGAGTAACGTGACGATTTGGAACCGCAACTCGTTGATCACGCGCTGTCAGCAACTCGAGTACACCATCGGGGTCAACATCTACCGTCGAATGCTCGATTACTTCGGCATCGTTCTGATCGTTCCAGGGTGTCTCGGCGCGTATCGCCGCGAGGCGATTGAGGGCGTCTTCGCGTACGATCCGGAGACGCTAACCGAGGACTTTGACGTGACGATGAAAATACTCCGCTCAGGGTATCGCGTTTCCGTTAGCGATGCCCGCGTCTATACCGAGGCTCCGGACACCTGGACGTCGCTTTACAACCAGCGACTCCGGTGGTATCGCGGTAACTACATGACCTTGTTCAAGCACATTCGGGTGGTCGTCGACTCCTCCTACGGGCTCCTTCATCGACTTGCGGTTCCATTTCGGTTGGTCGAGTTGTTCTTCTTGCCTGTCGCCACCTGGATTATACTTGGGTTCATCGCCTGGTTGCTCCTGGTCGGACAGGTCGTTCAGGTGCTCGCACTGTTCGTCTTCTTTACGAGCATCATCGTCCTCATCGCAGCGCTCGGCATTCTCATCGAGGGCGAGGACTGGCGGTTGATCATCTACGCGCCTCTTTTCGTTATCGGATACAAGCACTTTCACGATGCGTTGAACCTCAAGTGTCTGTTCGACGTCGTCTCCGATCGGGACCTCGACTGGACGCACGCACAGCGAATTGATCAACGAGAAGCCGACGACTCAGCCACCGAATAATGGCAGTCGATTCTTCCATTGTGCTGTCGCGTTCGCGTGTGTCGGACGTTCTCGTCGCGTATTGGCCGCAGTTATCGATGGCCATCGTCTTGCTCCTCGCCGGCGTCATCCGGTTTCACGGACTGACGACGGACGGCCTCTGGTTGGACGAAATCGCAGCCCTCGAGGGATGGACACCCAACCCCTCGAGTACGATCGAAGCGATTGTCGCGGGCAACGTCCCCGAATCGCCGCTGCATATCATGCTCGTACAGGGGTGGCTCGGACTCGTCGGTTCGACAACCTTCCTCGCCAGGTCGTTCTCGGTTCTCTGTGGGGTTGCCTCGGTCTACCTCCTGTACGCGACCGGACGTGTGCTGTTCGACCGACGCGTCGGCGTTCTCGCTGCTCTCGTTCTCGCGCTCTCACCACTCCACATTCAGTACTCGCGGGAAGCCCGTTTCCTCGCGTTGTTGTTTCTCTGTAGTACACTCTCGTTCTATTTCTTTGCGCGATTGTTATCCGGGGATCGCTCGCGGACCGTGTGGGCCGGATACGTACTCTCGTGCGTGTTGCTCGTCTGTACTCACGTCACCGGAGTGTTCGTCATCCTCGCGCACAACGTCCTCGTCGTTCGATGGATACTCCCTCGAGGGTGGCCAGATCGAATCCCGGGTCGAGCGTGGCTCACAGCGCAGGCGCTGATCGTCGTTGGATCGCTCCCGTGGCTCGGAACGTTCGTTTGGCACGTTCGTCTGGGGAACACCGAACCGTTCTCGTGGTTCGCGCCGCCAACGTTGGGCCAGTTCGCTCAGACGCTCCTCGTGTACGCCGGGAGGCTTGCGACCTACCCATTCGCCGTTCACGATCCGGTCAGCCACACCCTTTCTATCGTCGTCCTCGGCTGTCTCGTGGTGCTCGGGGCGTACTCGTTCATCACCTACACGCCGGAAAACGTCCGCGAGTGGCACCAAAACGCACCGTTCACCGCAGAGGAACCCGACGACGACCGTACAATCGTGACGAAGCGAATCGTTCGTTCAGGCGACGCGAACGCCGACGACACTGTCGTCAGAACCTACCTTCAACGCGAGTACGTCGTCCTGTGTTGGGCTTTCGTCCCGATTTTGGCTCCGTACGTCATTTCGCACGTCTTCGTACCGGTCTTTCACCTCGAGTACGCGTTCGTCTCGCTCGGCGGTCTCGCGTTGGTCGCCGCACACGGAGTGACTCGGATCGACCGGCGTTCACTCCGCTGGCTTCTCGTAACACTCCTGCTCGTCGGATTAGTCGCTTCCGCGGGCGTCTACGTCGGTGCGGAGACGCAGGAAGATTGGCCGGGAACGGCAGCGACGGTCGACGCGAGTCCGGACGAACCAATTTTCGTCACGCCGGGGTATACTGCAGACGCGCTCGTCGCCTATACGGATCGGCCGCCCGAAACCGTGCTGGATCCGCCCGACGCTGCAGTCGGTGATTCACAGGATCCGTTCGTTTCGCCGGAGGAGACGATCAATGAGACTGAAACTGCACTCGCTGAGACACCCGGTGACGGAACCCAATTTTGGGTCGTCGCCCCGCAGGCGTACGAACACGAGGACGAATGGATCACCGACCTCGAGGCCGCAGCGGCGGAGTACGAGTACTACGAGCACGGCGAGATTGACACCTATCGGTTTTCACTCGAGAACAACGAAACCGAATAACGAGTGCACTGAGTCGGTTTACATCTCAGAGTACGAGTCTCCCTCCGTGACTGACTCGAGGGCGACCTGATCGAGTATCGCCGTGATCGCGGTAGCTCTCGTGTCGTCACTCAAAACCGGCCCTGGAAGTGATTGCTCGAGAGGACGCCGGGCGTCTGGGTGCTTCCGCCGACGTAGTCACCCCGCTGGACCCGTTCCCGAAAGCTATCGTAGACGCGATAACGTTCGTCTCTGCGTTCGTCTTCGAACGTATCCGTGCCGCGAGCACCGCCGAAGACCGCCCAGTCGGTTTCCTTGTCGATGTTGAACCAACATACCATTCGGATATCGTTCGCCTCGATGTACTCGAAGACATCGTCGATCCACTCGTCTTTGGCGGATACGTCGTGCTCACCGTCTCTGACGGACGTCGATCCAAATTCGGGGATCGATACGGGTCGATCGCTGAGATCGGCGAGCCTGGTTCGCATCGGTTCGAAAACTGACTCCGGCGACTGCCAGCCGTCTCCCATCGAACTATCACCGAAATTGTAGCCGTCGATTCCGATCCAGTCGACGTACTCCTCACCCGGATAACTCGCTTCGGTTGGAACGTCGGTGTGTTCTGTTGCGTTCGGATTCCAGATCCACTGGACGCGTTCACGTGGATCGTCCGCATCGACTGCGTCCATCAACCGCTCGTGAACGTAGCGCCACGCGTCGACGAACGGTTCGACGTCGTCGTCCTCGAGGACGCTCCAGGGAAGCCAGTCCCCGTTCATTTCCGGAAACGGCCTAAAATAGAGTCGGCGTGGCCCGTCGATCACTGGGTCGTCGGCCGCCAACCACGCCGAAAGTTCGTCCACCCACCACTCGAGGACAGCGTCGTACTCACCATCGCGGATCTGGCGTGTGATCGTCGACGGCGTCTCCGACTCCGAATCGACGTAAGAAAGCCAGGTCACCATGGGGACGTGACCCGTCTGCCAGACGTCCGTTAGTCCCGAGAGGAAGTTCTGGCGGACACGCTCGTCGTCGTCCGCGTTCACGTAGAGCGTGAGCACGCCGAAGCGCGTCTCGAGCCACTTCTCGAAGGGGCGATAGCGTTCCGGTGAGGTGGCGTCGTCGCCGGGGTACGAGCCGATGAGACGAGTTCCCTCCTCGACCGTCGATTGAGTGCACCCGCTCACCGAACTTACAATCGCAGCCGTGGAGATCGTCCCGAGTATGTCACGTCGACGCACAGCGTTTGTAACGACTGTTGGTACTATATCTGTCACGGTGGAAAGCACACGATACAGTGAGCATCACAAAACTATATTATCGAATTCTGACAGCTATTCACTGTTCGGCGAGCTTGGTCTCATCGTCGATCATCCCTTCGAGGTCGAAATGAATTGCACCCTCGACTACCGGTCACGAATCACGTCTCCCTCGGTTCGGAATCGCCCCCGAGTCGGTCGTAGTTCTCGTCGATGACGTCGACGACCGCGAGGAACGCGCCGAGGATCACGGGTCCGAAGAAGAGCCCCATGATGCCGAACGCGTAGATGCCGCCGAGGACGCCGAGGATGATCACGGCGGGACTGATCTCGGCGTAGCGATCGACCACGATGGGCCGGAGGTAGTCGTCGGCAATGCCGACGACGATGGCGCTGTAGATCGCCAGCGCGAGCGCGAGGATGGGTTCGCCGATCATCAGGAGGTAGATCGACGCCGGAATCCAGACCAGCGGCGCACCGATCAGCGGGACGAGCGAGAGGACCACCATGACGAACGTCCAGAAGCCCGCGTTGGGAATTCCGGTCGCAAACAGCCCCAATCCGGCGATGACGCCCTCGATGATGGCGATCAGGACGTGTCCGGCGAGAACGGCCCACATGACTTCGTTGAGTTCGCCGTAGAGGTCGTCCTGTACGTCCTCGGGAAGTGGCGTCTTGTCCCGGAGCCACGTCATCAGTTTGTCGCCGTCCTTGAGCAGATAGTAGATGAGAAAGAGCGTAAGTCCGAGGCCGATCAGCGTGTGCGTGAGCATGCTGAACCACTCCGTCGAGCGCTCGAGCAGAATCGTCCCGATCTCTTGAGCCGAGTCCATCACGGAATCAGCGATGTCGACGTCGAGTCCGACCTGCTCTTCGATGCGGTCCTCGATTTCCGTCAGTTGGAGCGTCTCCGCGTCGGCATTCTGGAGAATTCTGACCGCGTCGTCGGCGATCATCGCGGCCACGAGCACGAACGGAACGATAAAACCGGCAATCGCCACCAGGAGCAAGACGAACGCCGAAATCGTTGGTCCCACGTGTTTCTCGAGTCGACGCTGTAGCGGGTAGAGCACGAACGCGATGAGCACGGCAGCGAGAACGAACTGTAAGAACGGCGTCACGAGTTGCCACGAGAGGTACGCAAAGATGGTGACGAGCACCAGCAGATAGCCTTTGCTCCGGTTCATGGCCCATACCTCGACGCCATCTCGGAAAAGACTAGACCAGACATATTTGTCCCCACGACTGTCGTACGCACTCGCCACACGGGTTCAAGAGGCTCCTACGCCAATCTACAGACGAATGTCGACCCAGCTCGACCCACTCTCTCTCTCGGCCGATCTGTTGTATACGGTCAAGACGGAGGGTGAGACGGCCTGGCTGCAAGAACATCTCGCGACACTCGAGCGAGCGCCGCTCCGACGAGCACTGGCGACGCGCGAGGCCAAACTATCGTTCTGGCTCAACTGCTACAACGCTTACGCGCAGTTGCTTCTCGAGTCGAATCCGGCGTCGCTCGAGGGCAGTCCGGTCCGCCGGTGGAAGTTCGCAACTCGCGATCAGATTCCGGTTGCCGGCGTCTGGCTGAGCCTCAACGACATCGAGCACGGGCTTCTGCGCTGTTCGAAACACCCCTGGGGATTCGGGTACGTTCCGCGACCGCTCCCCTCGACGTTCGAACGGGAGTTTCGCTTGCCCGCCTGCGATCCGCGGACGCACTTCGTGATCAGTCGCGGCGCTGAACACTGTCCGCCGGTCACCGTCTACTCGTCGGACGACGTCGACGAAACACTGGACATCGCCGTCGAGTGGTTCCTGGCCGAACACGTCTCCTACGACTCGCGTTCGAACATCGCCACGATTCCACGGCTCTTCAGTCGCTACCGCGGCGACTTCGGCGGCGTTCGCGGCATCGTCGACTTCCTCCGGACCTACAACGCGATCCCGGACGACGCGAAGCCGTCACTCGAGTACGAGTCCGGTCCGTACACGCCCGACCTCGAGTTCGACATCGAACTGGACGATTTTCACCCGTAGCCCGGTCTCCAATCGGTTACTCCGACTGGGCGTCCTCCAACCGAGCCGACGGAACGATCTCGCGCATATTGCGAACGGCTCGCCGGGCGTTCGAGCGCGAGGCGTACCCCTCGCCGCTGTCGGCGACGATGTTGCCATTCCAGTGAACGAGTCGCCAGCGCCACTCCTCCGCGCGGTCTTCGTAGACCTCGAATCGACTGGTTCGCCCGTTTCGGTTCTCCGCTGACTCGTCCGCGAGCGTCACTCCGGTAGTATCAGACTCCCGTTCTGACAGGTCGATACTCGAGCCGTCGGGATCGTCCCACTCGAGTTCGAGTTCGAATTCGGCGACGGGCGGGTCGGAATCGGCTTCGTACTCGACCTCGACCTCCGTTCGAATGCGTTCGGGGATCGCGACCGACGCCGTGTACTCCTCGGCGCTCACCCGAATCGATCGACCGTCTGTCAGCGCGTTCGCAAGCGTTCGTACCATCTCGGCGACGGCGGATCGGTCGTCCGTGCGTTCGAGTTCGAGTTCGTCGGTCTCGTCTTCGTCTTCGTCTTCGTCGTCGATCTCGCTCTCGTTGCTTCGTCGTTCGTCGTCGTGATCGGCCATATCTGGGCAACGACGAGCAGCGAGTTAGTGATGAACCGTGCGAGGGCCGTGTGGGGCTCGAGCCAGCATGTCGATTGCGTGTGGTCGGACTCGAGCCAGCATGCTTACTGTGCGTGTCGGACTCGAGCCAACAAGTCGACTCCCCGAGCGTGGAGTTCGCCTGCGAGCGGGTGAGCCGGTGTGTTTTTGTCGTCACACTGTCTGCTCACGCTCGTGACCTCTCGCGACTGGCAGGTCGAGCGACGAGCAGTCGTCGACCGAGACGAGTACGCGTGTCGATCCTGTGGATTCGAGGACGTCGAGGATTCCCGAACGGCCCTCGAGATGTATCCTGTCGACACGGCGGGATCTGGACCCGGAACACACGCCCACGAAAGCACCTTCGTTACCGTCTGTTCGGATTGTGCGACGACGCTACAGGGTAACCACGCCGCGCTCCCCGAAACACCGGCGGAGCTGTTTCGACACGTCCGGGAGACGACGCAAATTCAGGGCGAGGCGATCTCCGACGTCGCTTCGTTCGCGTCGCTCACGACGTCGCTTCCGTCGGCGCTCGAGGCCGACGAAATACCTGCAAAGTCGGTCGACGAAACGAACGGCGGGTCGGCAGACGAGAGTCAGACTGCCGCCGAGAACGCAGCTAGCGACCCCCTCGAGGAGTACTGCCGAACGCGTCGCGACGCTATCCTCGCACTCGACCTCGCTGACGCCCATCTCGAGGCACTCGAAACGGTCGACGAGACGGCGTTCGATACCGACGTTCGCACGTCGCTCGCGTCGGTGGTCGAATCGGGACGCTCCCTCCAGTCGACGCTTCGCACCGTCGTCGAGCGAGCGGAAACGGTTCCGGCCGGCCTCGAGCGATGTAGCGGGTGCGTCGACATGGTTCAGGACGGTTCGTGCTCGACGTGTGGACTCGAGTCTCGAGCGACGAGCGAGTGGGAGGATCCGGACGGAACGCTCGCGTTCGAACGGCTCTTCGCGGCGATCAATAGCGAGTTGCAGGCCGCGTCGGGGACGACGAAGACGCTGACCGAGCAAACGACGACGCTCGCCGAGGCGCTCTCTGGCGAGAAAGCACACTAGACTCGAGAAACGAGCTTCCGTGTCGATGCGGCGATTTTCCGCGTTAGTGTTGCGTGATGGCCTCGAGCGAGATGTCGATGGCGCGGCCGACGTTGTTTTTGGCTTTGTCCGGGAGTTCGTCGTCTTCGGTGTCGGTTCCCTTCTGGGTGCCTTCGACGAGGTTGCCGTCGACGGTACAGATGGCACCGGCGCGGAGCCCCTTCCGGCGCGCGAGCGTGAAGACGGCGGCGGCTTCCATCTCGACGCAGAGCAAGCCGGCGTCTTCCCAGTCGGCGACGTGTTCGTCGGTTTCGGCGTAGTAGGCGTCGTCGGAGGCGATCGGTCCGACGTGGATCTCTTCGTCGTTGGCCTTGGCGGAGTCGACGAGACTCGAGACGACGTCGTAGTCCGGCACGGCCGGGTACTCGACGTCTTCGTAGCGTTTCGAGGTTCCTTCGTTCTTCGCGGCACCGGTCGCGACGACCATGTCGCCGATTTCGATGTCCGACTGGAGCGCTCCGGTCGTCCCGACGCGGATGAAGGTCTCGACGCCGACGTTCGCGAGTTCTTCGACCGCGATTGCTGCGGAGGGACAGCCGATTCCGGTCGAACAAATCGTCAACTCAGTTCCCTCGTAGGTCGCGTTGACGACCTTGTACTCGCGGTTTTCGGCGACCGTTTCCGAACTGTCGCAGTGAGTAGCGATGCGGTCGACGCGACCGGGGTCGCCCGGAATGAGTACCCGATCCGTCAACTCTCCGTCATCGACTAACAGGTGTGGCTGCGTTGCCATACCCTCCGTTTCATGCCGACTACTGTAAGTCATTTCCGGAGCGACTCGAGGATAGCCCGTACTCTCCGTGATACATGACTAGCGGCCGACTCAGTTTCGGTGAGAAAAATATTCGAGGACGGGTCCCGAACGTCCGTCGGATCGCGACCTGCGTCGTCCCCGTTCCACCCACTGGGTCGTTCACTCGGCTGTGAATACCTCTTACTCGGCCGGACGGATTTCGATCTGTCCGGGCTGAATCGTTACCTGAACGTCTTCGACCGTGAATTCGACACTCCCTGCGGCCCGCGTCGTTCCGCTGTGAGTGTCCGCGAAGAGGGCATCGAGTGCATCGGGATCGATGTAGTCGTACAGCCGCATGCTGGTTGCCGCGACGTCTTCACCGTAGTATTGGGCCAGCGCTGTTGCGGTTGCGATACTTGGCGGTTCGTTGGTCTCTCGATCGTAGCGGACGCGACGTGCAAATTCGCATCCGTGGGACTCGCTAATCCTTCCTTCCGTCATGTCTCTCCGTCACGTTTCCGTGACGTTCCATATGAACGGCCAACGGCTCGGACTATATAATTACCGTCAGACAACGATCGGTGATAATTGCCAGACGGCGACGGGTTTGGGGGGCTCTTGGCTGGATAAAAGGTCTATTGGTCACGATCGTTCACTGAGAAACTCCTCGAGTGCCGTCGCCGTCGGTGCGCTTCGCGCCCCGTCTCGACTCGCCGTCAATGCTCCACAGGCGTTTGCGTACTCGAGCGCCTGCTCGAGATCGGCTCCCTCGAGTCGCGATGCGATGAATCCGGCCGCGAACGCGTCGCCGGCACCTGCGCTGTCTGCCGCCGTCACGTCGTAGCCGGGGTGGGTGTACGTTTTTGCCCCGCGTCTGACCGTTGCGCCGTCGTCGCCGGAGGTCGTCACGAGCAACTGCTCACCGCCTCGGTGTTTCGCAGGTTCGTCGACCAGTGCCGTCGCCTCCCGATCGGTGACGAACAGGATATCGGTGTGCTCGAGCGTCTCTCCGTACTCGCGGTCGCCGAATCGACGTCCGGGGTCGAAGCTGACGGTGACGCCGGCGTCCCCAGCGGTGCTCGCGATCGCGCTGGCAGTTTCGGGACGCTGGCTCGTCAGGTGCACGTGATCGGCCGTACGGATACGGGTCGGCTCGAGGTCCGACGGCTCGATGGCTTCGTTGACGCCGTCGGTGCCGAGAATCGATACTTCGCCCGTATCGTCGACGAGCAGGTACTTGACGGCCGTACTGGCGTCCTCGACGACCTGTACCCCCGACAACGCGACGCCAGCCTCCTCGAGTTCGCGTCTCGCGAGCAAGCCGTTGTCGTCGTCACCGACGCTACCGATCAGTCCCGTCTCGACCTCGAGGCCGGCGAGGGCGGCGGCGACGTTCGCGGCACTGCCGCCGCCGGATTGACGTTGCGAGCGAATCGTCGCTTCACCGTCGGCTTCGGGGAGTCGGTCGACGCGAAGCGTCACATCCCAGTTGACGTGGCCGGCGGCGAGTACGGTGGGGCCCATTCGATACGACAGCAAAGACGGGGGTCTCCGAAAAAAATCTAGGTGATAACAAACTGTAAGACGTTGTGAACGCCCGGCCCGAGGCCGACCGCTGCGATCAGGGCGAGCACCACTCGCGCCTGCTGTGGCCGTTCGTCGACGTACTCCTTGAAGAGTCCGAGGATCACCACTGCGAGCAGGACTTTGACCACGATGAACACCCAGCCGGCACCGATGTACTCGTCCGTCGGCAGCGACTCGCCGGCCTCGAGAATGAGCCTCGAGAGCGGGACCTCTTCTGCGGCGCCGAGGACGTCGTAACCGATTGCGGTCGAGACGCCGTCTAGGGCGTGGCCGAAGACGACGATCACGCCGGTAATACTCGTCGTCGCAGCGACGCCGGTGTAGCGGAGGCTGAGTGCGATCCAGGCGATGGCAGTGACGGCGCCGGCGATGACGACGCTGATGACGGGCCAGAACAGTTCAAAGTTCCCAACCGCCCAGCCGATGTTGAGGAAGATCATGACGAAGACGGCAAAGAACGCGGTCCCCGAGATCCCGACGAATCGTTCGATCGTCGGCTGCAAGCCACCTGCGTAGAGGAAGATTCCGATGATCCAGGCGCTACCGGCGATCACCGCCGTCACGAGGTAGACGCTCGGCGCGGCGAACAACGACTCGAGGTTGTCCGGATAGGCGTCGATGCGATGTAACACGTGGAGCGTCGATCCGAACATCATCCACGGTGCGAACGCCAGAACCGTTCGATCGGTCACTGGCGGTCCGAGTGCCCACAGCAGTGCCACGATCCCCACCAGCACGACTAAAAGCGGGACGAGAAGATACCACGGTGGAAGCACAAACCCCTCAGGTACTACCATATAGCTACTGGCACACACCATTACCAAACAATTTCCGATTGACAACAACTCAAATCGATCACGTCTCTGTCCCGGTGGACTCCTCGAAGGCGACAGTATCAACGCCTGATTCTCGGAGTTAGGGCTCCCACGGCTCGCTGGTCGTCTCGCCGAAGAGCTCTCGCATGAGTGTCACGATGCTCTCCGGCGGGTACTGGCCGCGCTCGGTGACGATGGCGTCGACGTAGCGCGGCGGGGTGACGTCGAACGCCGGATTCTCGACGACGAGGCCGTCGTCGGTGTACTCGTCGTCGATGTCGGCTCGTTCGTCGTCCGAGACGATTTCGCTCTCCGCGCGCATCTCGATTTCGACCGTGTGGCCAGTCATCGTGTCCGGGTGGAGTTTGATCGTCTGTGCGGCGACCATCACCGGAACGCCGCGCTCGCGCGCGTTGACTGCAAGCCCGCTCGTTCCGATCTTGTTGATCACGCTGCCGTCGGCCGCGATGCTGTCCGCGCCGACGAGGACGTGATCCGCCCGGTCGAGGTACCGACGCGCCGCGTTGTCGACGACGAGCGTCACCGGAACTCCCCACTCGCGCAACTGCCGCGCCGTGATGTGGCCTTGCTTTCTCGGCCGAGTTTCCTTGACGATCGCTTCGATCTCCTTGCCGTCCTCGAGGGCGGCTTCGACACACGAGAGGGCGTCCGTCGAGTGACAGTGGGTCATCACGACGTCGCCGTCTCTGAGCCGGTTCGACCCGACCGTGCCGAGTTTCGATTGTGCCTGGGCTAGCTCTCGCTGGAACGCCTCGGCCTGATCGATCGTCGACGCGCGCAACTCGGCGACGGTGGCTCCCTCCATTCCGCGGAGGACGTACCGAAGCGCGTTCGGCAGACTCACTGCCGTCGGTCGCGTCTCGTAGAGCGTTTTCGCCGCGGCCCGAAGCTCCGTCCGGAACGCCGCTTCCGTCGTCGCCTCGGATCGCTTGGCCTGCGTCGCGAGTGCGCCGGCGGCCGCATCCGCGATCGTCGCCGCCCCGCGGGTCCGCATCTCGGCGATGTCGTCGGCCGTCGACGCAACTGCCGAGTCGACGGCGTGATGACGGTCGGTCATATGCTCTCGTTTCATCCGGGCGGCCAAAAGTGATCGGTCGGGTTTTTCCCTGTCGAGTGAGAGCCTTGGGTATGAACCGCAGCGACCTCGCCCCGCTGATCGACCACACCGTCCTCGGCCCCGAGACGACGATGGCTGACGTTCGAACCGTCCTCGAGGAGGCAGCCGAGTACGGAATGAACGCCTGTATCCCGCCGTACGCGCTCGAGGAGGCGGACGAGTACGCCCCCGACGTGACGCTCGCGACGGTGATCGGCTTTCCCCACGGCCAGAACGATCACGACGTGAAACGACGGGAGGGCGTCCTCGCCTGGAAGGCCGGAGCCGACGAACTCGACGTTGTCGTCAATATCGGTCGACTGAAAGCGGGCGAAGAAGACGTCGTCAGGGCCGAACTGGCCGAAGTCGTCGCCGCCGTGCCGATCCCGGTCAAGGTCATCATCGAGACCGCGTTGCTCACCGACGAGGAGAAACACCGAGCCTGCCGGGCGGCAGACGCGGCCGACGCGGCGATGGTCAAGACGTCGACGGGCTTCGCTGATGGAGGGGCGACCATCTCGGACGTCGAACTCATGAGTGAGTACCGTCCCGTCAAAGCGAGCGGTGGCGTCGGCAGCTACGACGAGGCGATGGCCATGCTCGAGGCCGGAGCCGAGCGAATCGGGGCCTCGAGCGGCGTGGACATTCTCGAGGGCGCACCGGAGTAGGTCGCAATCTGCCGTCTTCGCTCGATTCGTACCCCCTCCGCTACTCGTCACCTGCGAGTCGATCGATGAGTTCGGTGTCGTCGCTGCCGAGCGCCGAGCGAACCAGCAGGTGACCGCCAAGCACGGTCGGGCTGATGACCGTATCCGCGCCCGCACGCTCGAGTTTCTCGCTGTTTTCGCTATCCGTCGCGGCGGCGACGATACGCGTCTCGGGTGCGAACTGTCGGGCGGTGAGGATTGTGAGTGCGTCCTGGGCGTCGTGATTCGTCGCGACGACGATGGCATTCGAGCGGCCGATCTTCGCCCGCTGGAGGGGTTTCTCGTCGCTCGGGTCGCCCGTGACGACGGGGATGTCTCGCTCGGAGAGCTCCGACGCTGCGTCCCGGTCGTTCGTTACGACGACGAACTTTCGGCCGCTGCCCGCGAGTTCGTCGACGATCGGTTCCGTCAGTTTGCCGTAGCCGAGCACGAGGAGGTGATCCTCGAGCAACTCGAGTTGTGAGTCGGACATTTTTCCAAGGGTTTTCGAGATCCGCGCCTGGATCGCCGGGCCGACGAGCGCTCCGATGGCGATACCGAAGCTGGCCACGCCGAGGACGACGACGGACATGGTAAACAAGATCGCTTCGGGTGTCTGAGGGCCGATATCGCCGTATCCAACGGTGCTCGAGGTGATCAGCGTGAAGTAAAACGCGTCGAGGATGTTTTCGACGCCGTCGAAATCCTCACGAAGGGCGTAGGCACCGGCGGTGCCGTAGGCCTGGACGCCGACGAGTGCGCCGCCGGCGGCCAGTTGCGTCGTCGTCAGTGAGATCGTCTTGTCGAAGCGGTCGCGCGTAATCAACAGGAACGGAATCGCGGCGAGCGAGAGGACGACCAGTGGGGCCGAGTACCGACTTACCTGCAACACGCCCTGAATCGCCGTCACCGGCAGGAGAATCAACGTCGCGTACCAGCCGGCACGCAGCCCACGGCGCAACGCGAGGGCGCTGCCGACCATTAAAAACCCGGTCAACGCCCCCGTGAAGCCGACCGATCGCTGGACGATTTCGGGGACTATGCCAACGAGTGGACCGTCGACGACGACGTCCTGGCCGATGTGCACTACGCCGGTGACGACCGAGAGAAGCGCGACGAGGAGCGAGAGTACAACGGCTGCACGAACCGTGACGATTCGCTTCCAGTTTTTGGGTAGCCGCTGGAACAACGCCTCACCGACCATATCGCTGTTCCATCACGCGATTAGTTAAACACCGTCGGTACCCATCGAAGACGAAGCAGATCGAGAACGGATTCGAGCGCTACCGGAACGCCCCCGCGCAACCCTCATACAACCACCTTCGCGTTACACTGAACCGAGGGGCGCGATCCACTCGAGAGCGGTAGCTACTTGCCCGCGGCGGCGATAGCGCCACCTATGACGGAGTGGAAACTGTTCGCGGACCTCGCCGAACGTGCGGGCGACAAACACGTCACCGTCGACGCCTCCGCCGGGGATACCGTCGGAGACGCACTCGAGGAACTCCTCGCGGGCCGACCCGACCTCGACGAGCGCGTTCGCGACGACGACGGCGAGTTGCGATCGCAGATCAACGTACTGCGCAACGGAACGAACGTCTTAGTCGAAGAAGATGGCCTCGAGACCGAACTCGAGGCGGAGGACGAACTGGCGTTGTTCCCGCCGGTTAGCGGGGGGTAGCGGTCTGGGTCTGCTGTCGCGTCGATTCTGATTGGCTTCGAGCACCGCTTTCGTGGCGTTCGTCGACGACCCGGTAGCGATGAATCGTCGTCTCGCCTTCGGGGTGGATCAACACGGTGTTGTCGTCACAGTAGGGCTCCTGGAACCACTCGGCAGCGACGGGGTAGCTCTGTAGCAGGGGCGTGTGCTCGCTTACCGCGTCGATGGGCGTGACGTGGGAGCGTAGGTCCGGCGTCACGACGACGAGCGTGCCGTCGAAGCCGACGTAGCGCGCTGGCGTTTCGAGGCCGTCGTCGGTAAAGGAGAGTGCACCGCCGTCGACGATATCGTCCGGTTCGTATGGAGGGTGTTGCATGAGTTCTTCGTTTCGAAGAACGTCTCAATACAATATGAATGCAAACGAGCGTGTTCTCCCTCAGAAACTCCGCTCGCGTCGAATCACCCGACAACCTACTAACTGATTTTGCTCCTCGAGCGAGGTGGGACACACGACCGATAACGCCTATTTCGCCGCCGCGTTCCGTTCGTTACGTTTGCAATCGTCGGAAAGACATCACCAAACAGTCAGGTCGGTTCCGAGAACGAAATCCGGCTCCTCGGCGATTTCGGCTCCGGCGAAGGGCGCGTCGCTAACGTATCGTGCAGTCTCCGGAATCAACACGCGCGTCTCGTCTGCGCCACACTCTGCCGCGTCTCGAGCGATGGCTGCGAACAGTGAACGGGCGGCCTCGACGTCCTCCCACGCGCCGATGCCGTACTCGGCCCAGGTTTCCGTCGTCTCCTCACCGTCGTCTTCGACGGGACGGTCGTACGTCCGCGTACGGTAGGAAACGCCGGCAACGCCGTCCTCGCGTTCGACGACGAAGACGGCCGTCTCGTCGTCGAAGCGCTCGAAATCACTTCGAGTGAGTTCGCGCATCGCCCAGGACTCTTCGGGCGCGAGTCCGAGCCCGCTCAGGTGCTCGCGTGCGTCGCTGTGAGTCCAGTAGCGCCAGGCCACCGCAGGATCGCTCGAGACCCGTACCGATCCCGTTGTGTCGGTATCAGTGTCGGGTTCGGGGTCGGGTTCAGGATGGGCGAAGCGAAACTCCGTTAGCGGTTCGTAGCCGCTGTAGCGCGCGGAGCCGAGCGAGGCCTGGTTCCACGAGAAGATCATGACGCGAGCGACCGTCGCCCCCTGCTCGCGGGCCCACTCGAACAACGACTCGTTCAATCGGTGGCTCACGCCCTTGCGTCGGTGGTCGGCCGCGACGCGCATCCCCTGGAACCACGCTTCGTCGTCAGTAAGCATGACGCCCTGAACGATTCCGGCCGCCTCGCCGTCGACCTCGGCGAGGAACGTCTTCTTCCCCGTCTCCTCGTCGTCCTCGAGCCAGTCGTGGTAGACGTCGGGGATGTAGTCGCCGCCTCGATCCGGCCAGATGTCGCTCGTGAAGGCGACGACGCCGTCGTAATCGTCGTGAGTCGCACGCCGAATCTCGAGGTCGAACTCGCTTGCGGCGACTCTCGCGTCGGCGTCTCCATCAGCATCGTCGGTCCGCTCGTTCATGCCCGGTGATTCGGCGTCCCTCGAGAAAGGCCTCACTATCCGATGATGTGGTGTTTCTCACACGACGTGGCATCGAACGACGTAAAAGGGCTCGACAGGCTGTCGCTCGTTCGTAGTGACCGAGTCACTATCGTGTCCTGTTGACCGAGTTGTCACAGTATCCGAATCAAAACCGTGTCCTGCTATCGTGGCGACGGGGATTTCCACGTCCTCCCCAACCGATTCGCTCCTTCGTCGCTCATCCCTCGCGCGGCGTTGGATCGCACCTCGCTCTTGCTCGCTGCGATCCAGCGCGCGCCACTGCACAAATTGCGCTCTCACAGCGACGAATCTCGGGTGACGAACGCGACCGAAAACGAGTGCGACCGAAGCGCCTGCCAGCTTACTCCCAGGGAACGGATCGCTCTTGAATCTCGCCTGCGAGCGACGTTCCCATGGCTTCCTCAACGTGTTCGCTGTTCTCGAGTGCCCACATGAGCTTCACTTTCGCGGTCCCCGGCAGGGTGTCGCCGGCCTCGACGACGCCGGCCTCGAGCAGGTCTCGACCCGTATCGTAGACGCGATCACAGACTCTGCCCTCGAGACACTGGCTGGTCATGACGACGGTCGTGCCGTCTTCGATTAGCGCTTCGATGCGGGGGATCAGATCGGTGTGGACGTGCCCGAGGCCGGTTCCCTCGATGACCAGCCCGTCGCTTCCCTCGACCACGTCGAGGAAGGCGGGGTCCATGCCGGGCGTGAATTTGAGGAGTTCGACGTCGCTCGCGAGTCCGTCTCGAACCTCGAGTTCGGTCTCGTCTCGCTGTTGGTACTCACGACGGAACTCGATCTCTTCGGTGTCGTAGTCGACGGTCCCCAGTGGCTCCGCGCCGACGGTCTCGAAGGCGTCGCGCCGGGAGGTGTGATTCTTCCGGACGCGAGTCCCACGGTGGAGCGCACAGATATCGTCGCTCTCGGAGCCATGCATACAGACCAGCACCTCCGCGCAGTCGCTCTTGGCGGCTTCGACGGCCGAAACGGCGTTCATCACGTTGTCCGAGGACGGTCGATCCGCCGACCGCTGGCTGCCCGTGAAAACGATCGGGACGGGCGTCTCGAGCATAAAGGAAAGCGCCGAGGCGGAGTACTGCATCGTGTCGGTGCCGTGCATGACGACGACGCCGTCGGCACCGGCTTCGATCTCCTCGGCGACGGCCCGGGCGAGGTCCTGCCAGAGCGGCGGTTCCATGTTCTCCGAGAGGATGTTCGCGACGACGCGCCCACGGTAGTTCGCCCGACCCGCGAGATCCGGCACCGCCCGAAGCACGTCCTCGGCGTCGAATTGGGCCGTCACCGCGCCGGTGCGGTAGTCGACTGTTGACGCGATGGTGCCGCCCGTCGAAATCAGCGAAATCGTCGGCAGGTCCTCGTCGAACTCGACTTCGGAGCCCGTCTCCTCTTCGGCACCGTCGCCGTCGATTTCGTAGACGTCCTCCTCGAGCACGTCGACGTCGGCCTCGGCGCTGTCGATACCGACGTTGTAGCCGCCCTCGAGTTTGACGACGAGGTGCTCGTCGGTGCTCGAGGGGAGCAACACGCCTTCGTACGTGCGATCCGCGCGGTCGACGCGAACGCGATCGCCTGGGTTCATGGGTTGGCGTTGCGCGGCGGTGGACTTGAAGGCACGCTTTCGTTCGTTCTTACTCGAGCACCGCGCCGGTTCCCGCTCGCTCGAGTCCGGCGAGGTCGATCTCGCCGTCGTCGACCGGCACGCCGTCGTAGGGGTCAGCGGCGAGCAACAGCGAGCCGTCGAGGTCGGCGTAGTCGAGTAGCGGCGCAAGGTGGGTGGCAGCGGCGATGGAGGCGTTGGATTCGGTCATACAGCCACACATGACCTCGAGGCCGTGCGCGCGGGCCGCGTGGATCATCCGTTTCGCTTCCCGCAGGCCGCCACACTTCATGAGTTTCAGGTTCGCGATGTCACAGCGATCGGCGATCCGCGGAATATCCTCGAGCGTGATGCAGGACTCGTCGGCCGCGATGGGGAGGGCGGAGCGTTCGTAAACGAACTCGAGGCCTTCGGGGTCTTCGGCGGCAACCGGCTGTTCGACGAACGCGAGGTCGTACTCGGCGAGTCGATCGATCTTCGAGACCGCTTCCCGGGGCGACCAGGCCTCGTTCGCGTCGACGAAGAGCGTCACGTCGGGGGCGACGGACCGGATCGTCTCGATAATCTCCCGATCTCGATCCGTGCCGAGTTTGACCTTTAGCGTCGAGAAGCCACGCTCGAGTGCCGTCTCGGTCTTCTCGCGCATGGTCTCCGTGTCGTCGATTCCGATGGTGTAGGAGGTCTCGAGCGTCTCACTCGGATCGAGGCCCCAGTACTGGTAGAGGGGCACGTCGAGCGATTTCGTGACCAGATCGTGGAGCGCGATGCTGACGGCACAGCGTGCGGCCGGATTCCGGTTCACCGTCTCGCGCATTCGCCGCTCGATTCGCTCGAGTTGGTGCGGGTCGCCCACGTCTTCGACGACGGCGAGCAGGTCAGGCAACACGGCGCTCACAGTATCGACGGTCTCGCCGTAGTGTGCGGACGGTCCCGCGCCGCCGATACCCACGTTTCCGTCGCTGTCTTCGATGCGGACCGTGACGACCTCCGTCTCGGTCGTCGTCCCGCGAGCGATGGTGAACGGGTACTCGAGGGGCAGCGTGTGGCGTTCGAAGCGCGTCTCGAGGGACATCGTCAGAACAGGGCCTCCAGTACGTCGTCGGTTCCGAAGCGAATCACGTCCGTCGCGGGGACGCCGAGTTCGTCGGTGTACGCCTCGACTGCCTCCTGGGCAGCGGCGTCGTCCTCGAGGGTCGTCGTGTTCAACGCGCCGGCGACGACCTCGCCGTCCGCGACGGGGGCGGAGAGTCCTTCGTAGAGGTCCACGTACGTCGAGAGTTCGGGGATGTCGAACGACTCGTAGCCGTGAATTTCCTCGCGACCGGCGACGTGACAGAGGACGAGTTTGTCTGCCATCGCGCCGTGGAGGATGCCACAGGTGACGGCCGAATAGGCCGGGTGGACGATGCTGCCCTGTCCCTCGACGAAGAGGTAGTCGTGTTCGGCCGCCTTCTCGAGGATCATCTCCTCGACCGCGCCCGCGGTGAAGTCCGAGACGACGCGGTCGATCGGGTTCCCCCAGCCCTCGATCATGATTCCGGTCTGGCCGGTCGGGATCACGCCGACGTCGTGGCCCGCCTCGCGGGCGTCTCGAGCCAGTTCCATCGTCGTCGTCATCTTGCCGACCGAGCAGTCGGTGCCGACGGTGAGGATGATCTCCGCGTCGACCTCGCCGGCGATTCCCTGAGCGACCGTGAGATCCTCCGGCGGCTTCCGGACGTCTCGCAGTTCACAGTCGTGCTCGTCGGCGAGGCGGACGAACTCCTCGTCCTCGCTCAGGAAGTAGTGTAGGCCCGAGACGACGTCACAACCGTACTCGAGTGCCGTCCGGACGTCCTCGCGCCAGCTTTCGACGAAGCCGCCGCCGATGGGAGCGATGCCGATGAGCAGCGTGTCGACCTCGTCGGCCTCGAGGTCTGCCATTCCCTCGTGGATCGGGGCATCCTGTACGTCCGGAACGAAATCGTTGACGCGCTGGCCGGCGTTGTCCCAATCGAGCACGGCGACGGCGTCGTGATCGGCGTAGCGAAGTACGCCCAGGGCGGTCTTCGCGCGGTCTGGAAACTTCTCGTGTGCAAGAATTGCGACGTTCATACCTGCCCATTGGTGAGTGTCCACTTAACGGTAGACACTTCCAGTCAGGGTTGTGGGTCCCGCTACAGTACTCGGAGATCGGTCGTCCAGAACGAGTGGTGAGCGTCCTCGAGTGCCGATTTCGGGCTTCCCGTGGCGTCGACGGCGGCCGTTCCGGTCGGCTCGAGGTCCGATTCCGAGACGAGGGTATCGATCACGCCACGCTGGCCGACGACGAACAGTCGCTCGACGTCGTGGTCGGCCAACGCGCGCTCACAGCGCTCGAGGTGGTCGTCGATCTGATCGTTGCGAATCCGCTCGAATCGGGCCTGCGAGAAGCCGCCTTTCGAGTGGTTGCCCTTGACGTCGCTCTCGAACCCCTGATAGTCGACGCGCTCGCCGTCCTCGTAGACGCCGAGTGCGAACAGGTCGGCTCTGAGAAGCGCGAGCGCGTACTCCCCGGTCGGGAGGAACCACTCGCGTTCGAGCGCGAACCGATCGTCCCACTCGAGTTTCGGCGTGCTCTCCGGGAGCACCGGTGGCTCGAGCGTGACGGCGACGAGGCCGGCGTCGTCGACGCACAGAACACAGGGCGCGGCGTCGGCGACGAGTCCGCGCCGGTCGCCCAGGACGTCCTCGAGGTCGTCACCGAACCCGTCTTCGAGGTCTTCGAGTGCGTCGTCGGCCTCGAGAACGGCCGTCGTGGCTCCTTCGGGTGCCGTCTGGAAGGATGCGAGTCGGTCGAGGACGTCCTCGAGTCGACTGCCCCGAAGGCGTTCGCGACGACGAAGCGAGAGCGACTGTCCGTCGTCGTCGACTCGCTCGAGTTCGCCCTCGAGTTGGGCGATGCGGTCCTCGAGTCGGTTCACCCGCTCTTCGGCGTCCTGTCTGGCCGTCGTCGCCTCTGCTAGACGCTCGGATTCTGCCTCGTAGCGCTTCTCGAGGCGGTCGTTTTCCTCCTCGAGGTCGTCGATTCGGTCCTTGAGCGAGGCGCGGCCGAGCAACTCGTCGAGCATCTACCCACAGACGCGAAGCGAAAACACTTCTAGGTTCCGACGTTGTGACCCCCCGCGTCGTCGTCCGTTTCACCGGCCCAGGAGAGTAGCTGATGGGCGCGCTCGCGTCGCGCGAGGAGAATCTCTCGAAGCGACGGCGGGTTTCTGACGTTCGCTTCTTCGACCATCGATTCGGGGAGAGCGAGGGTGTCCGTCGGCACGTTCTCGTCGCCGTGTACCGCGAAGTGGTGGTTCTCGAGTTTCATCACGAGCGGTGTATCGAGACGTTCGACGCCCGAACCGGTGGCGTACACCGCTTCGTTGATCTGCTCGTGTTGGTCCCTGTGCATGAGCGCACGGGTGCCGTCGGTCGGGGTGACGTAGAGTCGACCGAGGTAGTATCCCTGCGAAAAGCGCTCGAACATGGTAGTTAGTACCATGGTCGGATAGAATATAACTATTTTCGGACAACGTTAAGTCAGAGGACTATCAGTGAAGACTGCCGTCCGTCGACTTGTGCGCTGGTGGACGGTTATCGTCCGAACAATTGTCTCGTTGTTCTGGGTCGTATACGCGTCCGAAACCCGGAAAACGGCGTCGAAAACGCTCTCGAACAGTTCACAGTGTCGTTCACGTCAGTTAGTGACTCCATGAAACGATACGTCTCGCTGGAAAGGATGCGTCGACGCGGGTTTTCACCCACATTTTCGAGGAATAGCCACCAAATCAGCGTACTCCACGTGTGAGTCTGCCGTTCGTGAGATTCAAGCGGTAGTTGGACAGCGCAGACGGCAACTGTGCGGGTCGAAACCGTTGAGATACTCAGAAACACCCGTTTACAGTCGTAAACGATCCAAACGAAGACATCCCTTTTAGGATATTCGAGCCAACGCTCAGTCAATGACCACCAGACGGCCGGTTATCCTGCTCGTCTTCCTCGCAGTCCTCGGGCTCACGATGGCACCCGCTGCAGGAGGTGTCGTCGATAGTTCGGTGAGTTCCAGTCCGTCTATCGATAACGAGTCTGCAGAGAGTCCGGACACGAACGTCTCCACGTTTATGCAATCGAGCGCGGCAGATGCCGAAAGCGAGGTCGACGCTGGCATGTACGAATCGAAGTACGAATCCGCCGAGGACGACAGAGACGAGGTCGTCCACGACCGAACGGACCAACTCGAGGATCAACAGGAATCCCTCGAAGACGAGTACGAAACGTTGCAGGAAGAAAGCGACTCGACCGACGGTGAGTATCAGGCGCGGATGACGCAACTGACCGTTCAGATCAACGCCTTAGAGCGCTCGATCAACCAGACCGAACAGCAGGCTGCAGAGGCTGGCGTCGACGACGACCGACTCGATGCCCTGCAGGAAAACGCCTCTGAGATGGCCGGTCCGGATGTCGCTGCGTTCGCTCAGGAACTCACTGGACCGAGTGGCACTCCTGGCGGTGGATCGCTCCCTGATGCCGGTTCGTCTGCGGAGTCTTCCGACCGTGGACAAGGCGAGAGCCCACAGTCGACTGATTCTGGTCCTCCAGCAGAGACCCCGAACGGCGACGAATAAGCGCTAAACCCTCGCTCGGCCACGCTCCGTCGACCATTCGTTCTCGAAGCGAGCAGACACCCTTTTCAGCGACGACCCCCAACGAGATGACGATGGACTCCGCCGCGTTGCTCGATTTGCTGGGGAACGAAAATCGGAGACGAATCCTCCGGTTACTCGCCCGCAAACCCTGTTATGTGACCGAAATCTCGGAGTACCTCGGCGTGAGCCCCAAAGCGGTGATCGAACACCTCCGGAAACTCGAGGAGGCCGGACTGATCGAGAGTCGCGTCGACGATCAGCGTCGAAAGTACTTCCACATCGCTCGTCACGTCCGACTCGAGGTCAACGTCTCCCCCTACGGCTTCGCGAGTAAGAGTGCCTATCCCGCAAATAGCAGTTTCGATATTACGACCTGTAGACACCTCTCACTCGACGTTTCCTGGGACGAAACGGGCGAACTCGACGAGTTGCTCAGGGCGCTCGAGACGCTCGAACAACTCGAAAACGAACTGTCGTTGGCCCAGCGGTGGGTCCAGGGCCGACTCAGTGGCGTCCTCGATGCAATCTCCGAAACCGTCGGAACTGGCCCCGAAAGTCGAATTTACGCCGACCTCCTGGCGAGCATTCGATCCGAGCCGAAATCGGTCGGCGACCTCAGTAGCGACGTCGACGCACCTCGCGAACTCGTCGCCGAGTTGCTCGAGTCCATGGCGGACGACGGCGTCGTTCGCCGGACCGAACGCGGTTGGGAGCTGACGACCGGCAACTGAGGCCGAACGACGTGGCTGTTTCTCCTCGTGGCTCTTCAGAGTCTCGTGTCTTTTCGGACTTGGCCGTCTCTCTTCGGACTTGGTCGTCTCTCTTCAGACCTCGTTGTATCGACATCCGTCCCAACGGATTTTCCAGCACTCACTCGACATCTCGGAAGAGGCCGTCTCGTAAGTCCCGACCGAAGTAGTAGCCGCTGAGACACGCGAGAAGGCTGAACGCGATGCCGATCGCGACGACAGTCTGGAACGAGCCGGCCATCGCGAGATAGAGGTTTCCCGAGACGGCCGACAGCGCGCCGACGGTCGTTCCGGCCGCTCCCACCTCGAGGTAGCGTCGTTTCGAGGTCACCATGCCGAGGGCGAACGCGACGCCGAAGAGGCCGAGCACCCGGCCCGCAATGGGGATGGTCATCCCGCCGGCGAACAGACCGAACCCAAACAGGAGGGCGAACGCGAGAAACAGCTTCGGCGCGAAGTACTCGCTGATCGGGGGTCGCGAGGCGGTTCGTGAGAACCGGGATCTCAGCCCGGAGAACAAGCCACCGGCGTCGGCGTCAGTGCCACCCTTGGCTGCCGATGTGGACCCGCTCTCGGTCGCCCTCGAGCCCGTTTCGGACGAGTCTCCCGACTCGAAGGATGCGCTCCCGGAACCCGACTCCGAGAGCAAGTCCTCCGTCTCCTCGAGAAGGTCGTCCGTGTCACGGGGACGCGTGACCTCGTCCGAACGATCGCTCATAACCGATCGTTGCATGCCCGACAGCATGGGCTTTTCCCTGCGCAGTGATGGGCGATCAGCGTCGAGGCAATTCGACATGTCGTCTCTCGATTTCCCCGTTTCAATCGGCGAGCGCAGCGATTTTCCTCACCGACCGAGACGGGCAGGCCGTTTTTTCACCACGGAACCGGTAGTACTGGGAGATGAACGCCGAGTTGCTCGCGTTCGGACTGCTGTCGCTCGCCACGGGTATCGCCGTCCTCGTCGGCGCGCGACAGCTCTATCCGCGACTCGAGGTCACTGAGGACGCCGAGTCCTCGCTGCGAATGTTGACGGCGATGCTCGCGGGAGTACTCCTTTTTGCGGGGCTCGGATTGGTGCTTCTCGGCCTGTTTGGTTGAGTGAGAGGTCTACCGAAAGTCGGTTCCAGAGGGCCGCGACCAGTCGTCTGTCCGGCGATCGCTCGGATAACTCGGTACACCGACACGAACGAGTCGAGTCGCCGACGACTGGGATTACTCGACGAGTTCTTCGTAGCGCGCACCCGTCTGTTTCAGCGTCTCGGTCGAGTACAGTCGGTCGTGGTCGACGGGGAGGTACTCGGTAGCCAGTTCGTCGATCTTCGCGTCGACGGCGTCGGCATCACGGCCGTGAATCATCGTGAACAGGTTGTACGGCCACTCCTGGTCCGGTCGACGGGGTCGGTGGTAGCACAACGTGACGGACGCCAGCCCGCCCACGCGCTCCCCCCACTCGTCGAGTCGGCCGTCGGGAACGTCCCAGACGACCATACAGTTCGCGTCGAACCCGGTGACGATGTGGTTGATCACGCAGCCAACCCGTTTGATGCAGCCGTTCTCGAGAAGGCGTTCGATCCCCTCGAGAACACGTTCGACGTCGGCCTCGAGCGCGCGGGCAATCTCTCGGTAGGGCGTCTTCGAGATCGGGAAGCCGTTTTGAATCGCGAGTAACAGGTCGGCGTCGAAGGCACGCAGGTCGCCGGCCGCCGACTCGGTGATTCGCGTCGCCGACGAGTCGGTCGCCGTTTCGAGTGATTCGCGAGCGAATCGGTCGTCGTTGACGACGGGGAACTCGAGGTCGATGTAGTAGTCGGTGAGCATCGGCAAGTTGAGCACCGAACAGCCGGTTCGCTCCTCGATTTCGGCGAGTATCTCGTCGCGTTTCGCCCGCGAGCCAGCGGTGACGACGAACCACATATTCCACTCGTGGTCGCGGGCGTAGTTGTGGTTGACCTGCCGGTACTCGTTGATGATCGCCGCAATCTCTTCGAAGCGATCTTCGGGCGCGCTCACCGCCGCGAGCGTCGACGAACCGATCACCGGCGGATTGAGGACGGCACCGAACCGCCGGATTATCCCCGCGTCGTGGAGTCGGCTGACACGTTCGACGGCCTCGTCTTCGTCGATCTCGAGTTCGCGACCGATTCGTCGAAACGGGCGTTCTTCGACGGGAATGCCACTCTGGTAGCCGTCGATGATGGCCGCATCGACGTCGTCGACCTGCTCGCGCCAGTCCCCCGAGAGGCTGCTCATTGGTCCGTCTAGGGACATGGCCACCGTATTGCTTTCGGGTCCCGGGCACACTCGTGTGCACGCATGGTTCACTCGAGGACTCACCCTCGAACCTCGAAGCAGTTCGCCCTCGCACGCGCTCTCGAGACGCGAATTGTCGGGCTCGAAACGGCCTTCCTGTGAATCACCGAAATCGTAACCGCGCTCTCAGTACGCGTCCGCGAAGATGGTCTCGAGGTCGTCCGTAGTGACGCGTCGCGGGTTCCCGACTAGCAGTCGCTGAATTTCGGCCGTTTTCTCCGCGAGTCGCGGAATGTCGTCGTCTTCGACGCCCAGTTCCGCGAGTCCGTCGGGAATGCCGATGTCGGCACACAGCGATTCGACTGCGATTGCGGCTCGCTCGCCGGCTTCGCGGTCGCTCGCACCCTCGAGGGACTCTCCCAACAACTCGGCGATGGTTCCGTAGCGATCGTACGCCGTCGAGGCGTTGTAGCGCATCACCGATGGCAACAAGGCGGCGACGGTGACGCCGTGTGGCGTATGATTTTCGCCGGCGACCGGGTAGGCCATGGCGTGGGTCGCGCCGAGTCCGGCGTTCGTGAAGGCGATTCCGGCGAGTACGCTGCCGAGTGCCATGTCGCGACGGGCCTCGACGTCTTCGCCGTTGTTGACCGCGCGCTGGAGACTGCCGCCGATCAGTTCGATGGCCTGTTTCGCGTACATGTCGGTCATCCCCGTTCGACCCCCGTAATTCGCCCGCTCGGAGGCGTGCGTGGGTGTTTCCTTGGTGTCGTATCGACGCGTCGTGTAGGCCTCGATAGCGTGGGTGAGCGCGTCCATCCCGGACGCCGCGGTGATCGACGGCGGGAGCGAGACGGTCAACAGCGGGTCGACGATAGCGAGGTCAGGGTAGAGATAGCGACTCGAGATACCGACTTTCAGTTCCCGATCCGGGAGGGAGACGACCGCGGCTGGCGAGCTTTCGGCTCCGGTGCCGGCGGTCGTGGGGAGGGCGAACACGACGGTTTCGGACGCTGGAACGGGTTCTCCGCCCCCGATTGGCGGCGCGATGTACTCGAGGAGGTCGCGCTCCGTACCGACGAGCGCGCCGGTCACTTTCGCGACGTCGAGGGAACTCCCGCCGCCGACGCCAACGATCGCGTCCGGATCGGTGTCAGCGGCTGCCTCGAGGGCCGCTTCGTAGACATCGACGGCCGGGTCCGGTTCGACGCCCTCGAAAATTGTGACCTCGAGGTCGGCAGGAACCGACGACAGCGCGTCCTCGACGACGCCGGTTTCTCGAAGCTGTTCGTCGGTGACGACGAGGGCCGAGTCGACGCCGCGCGCCTCGAGTTCGGCTCCCAATTCCGTACTGGCCTCGAGACCGAATTTGAGCTGATCCGCCATCGCGAAGTCCCACACCGTCTCTGGGTCGTGCATTCGTAGCCAGAGGTTCAGCGAGCGATCACTTAACGATACAGCTTCACGCAGTCGGTCCCTGAGAGAGCGACTGATGGGCGCTCGAGAGGCTTCCTTCCGGCGAAAATGGTCCGCGGGTCAGTATCGGAGATCCAACGCCCAGTTCGCGACGATGAGCGCGAGCACGACGGCGAGCATGCCGATCAAGATGCCAAAGGAGACGGCCCAGCCGAACAGGTCGGCGAAGAGCCCGATGGCGATCGACCCCGACGCGGCGACGATCATGTAGACGGTTCTGATCATCCCGAACCCGACGCTTTGCTCCTCGGCCGAGAGGTGGTCCATGAACCGGGGCAAGACCGCTGCACCCCATCCCATCCCACAGCCGACCAGCAGGATGCCGACGAAGACGCCGGCCGGGCCAGTGGGGCTGATCAGCAGGCCGAATCCGAGCATTCCGGTGACGGCACAGACCCCGGTCGCTGCATCCCGGCCAAACCGATCGGAGAGGTTCCCGATCACGATCTGGAGCACTCCTAAGGCGACGAAGTAACAGCCGAACAGGATGCTCGCCGTCGTCGTGGAGTAGCCACGAAATTCGACCAGAAACGTCGGCAGGAACGTGGCGACGCCCTGCCAAATAAAGTCACAGATGATGGCGATGATGCCGGTGTAGACGATCGAGGGCCGCGAGAGAATCTCGAGGCTCTGTTCGGGGGAGATGCTGTCCCGAAGCCGTCGTTCGGGGAATCGAGGCGGCGTCGGCCGGACGCGCCAGACGAAGAGCACGGCAATCGGCACGGTGACGACGGCCGTGATCGCGACGGCGGGGCGCCAGCCGTAGCGGACGGCGATCCAGGCGACGATAACCGGCGTGATCAACCCGGCAGCGGGTGCTCCCGCGTTGTGAATCCCGATAGCCGTCCCGATATCGTCGTACGTTCGCGTGAGCAGTGCCGTCGCGACGCTGTAGTGAAGTCCCGCGGCACCGCCGACGAGCACCGTGCCGACCAGGAAGATCGCGAAGTGTGGCGCGAGGACGATCAGCAGGCTCGTGAGGCCCGTCCCGACGACGGAGGCGAGGATGATCAGTCGCTCGCCGTGGCGATCCGCGAGGACGCCGCTGGGGAACTGCGTGAGGGCGTACGCGAGCCACATGCCGGTCATCGCGACGCCGACGAGCGTGTTCGAGACCTCGAACTCGGCGATGATCTCCGGGATGACCGGGCTGACGGCCAGCCGTCCGACCATCGTCACGAAAAACGCCAGCGTACAACAGACGAGGACCGTATCACGGTAGCGCCAGGCCATAGCTACGACGATCGACCGCCCGAACGTTTCTGCCATCCGCGGGTATAGCTGTCGATCACCCCGGCTGGCTACCGGTTTCCACCGTCACCGCCCTCACGATTTCGTCGTGGTGGCGTTCCTCGTCGCCGTCGCGGCGTCCCGCATTACCATAACGGTGTCCACCGTCGTCGTGGTCGCACACCCCGCCGCCGTGGTCGTCTCCCTCGCCACCGTAATTCAGTCTCGTGGTTTCACACCACAATCATCTAGTAGCAGGCTCGGAAACCGATGCGGTATGTCTCCACCAAACACAGGCGAGTCGGGGCTCGACTCGAGTGCAGTGACGTTCACGGCGACGGATACCCGATTCGGTGCCGGCGTCTCGAAGACCGTCGGCGACCTCCTCGAGCGCGAGGGGATCACGAACCCGCTCGTCGTGACCGACGAGGGGATCGAGGCGGCCGGCTTGCTCGAGCCACTGGTCGCGGAACTCGCCGGCGACGTGTCGATTCAGTACGCGACGACGGAACCCTCGACGACCGATTTCGAGTCCGTCTCGAACGAGGAGTTCGACGGCGTGGTCGCTCTCGGCGGTGGCTCCGTCGTCGACACGGCCAAAGTCCGTTCGATCCTCCTGGCACACGGCGGCGACGCGAGCGACTACCTCGGGGTCGACGCCGTTCCCGGTTCGGTCGCCCCGCTCGTGGCAATCCCGACGACGAGCGGAACCGGATCGCAGGCGACCCAGACCGCAGTCCTCACGCACGACGGCGTCAAACGCGGAATCAGCGACGAGTCCCTTCGGCCGGATTACGCGCTGGTCGATCCCGAACTCACCGCTGATTTGCCGCCTCGACAGACCGCTCGCTCCGGCTTCGACGCGTTCGTCCACGCCCTCGAGTCCCTGACGGCTCGCGATCACCGCTGGATCGAGTCGCGCCCGATCACTTATCAGGGAGCGAACCCCGCTTCGCGTGGACTGGCTCGAGAGGCCCTCTTTCAGGTTCACGGCGCACTCGAGCGGGCCACCTTCGACGGAGACGACCGCGACGCGCGGGAGGCGATGAGCGTCGGCTCGCACCTCGCGGGGACGGCGTTTTCGATCTCCGGGCTGGGTATCGTTCACGCCCTCGCGAGCACGCTCGGGGGCCTTACTGACGACCCACACGGTGCCTGTCTGGCCGCGTCGATCGTGGCCGGACTCACGTACAATCTGCCCGTTCGCCAGGAGGCGTACGCCGATATCGCGCGCTCACTCGAGGTAGCCACCGTGGAGGCGACGGACGACGAGGCCGCCCAGGCGCTCGTCGACGAGTGTGATCGACTTCGGCGGTCGCTGAACCTACCGACCTCGATGCGAGCGCTCGGCCTCGAGCGATCCGACGTGGACACGATCGTCGAGAACACGCTCTTGCAGGAACGACGCTTGCCGACGAATCCTCGAGGGGCTGGTGACGACCTCCGGGAGCACCTGTTGGCGGTCGAATTCGACGATTGACTGGCTCGCTCGAGTGTTCGATTAGATGGTCTCGACGTTCGGATCTCTTTGCCGATTTGATATTAATTTGATGTATTTGGACGGATATCCCTTAGAAAAGAAAGTACCTCACTATCTTCTAAAATAAGTATAAGGCGACGCCTATTGGCACTCTGTGTGTCTTGGTAGATACTATCTGCCAATGAATGGAGTCAACAATACATGTCAGATGATGAGTTAGCCAGTTCCGAATGGTGGCAAACGTACAAGGAGAACGTAAACTCGGACCAGGAGATGAGCGTTCGCGGGCACGACCGCTTCGACGACAATTTCTTCGTTCAAATCGACGACGATCGGTATCTGATCGAGATGTACGGCGGTGAAGTCGTCGACGTCGTGGAGAACCCCGGTATCAACGGGGATTGGTCCTTCGGCGTCGAAGGAAAGCAGGACGCGTGGGAAGAGTTCCTCCAGGACGTTCCGCCCGCACACAACAACGAAATCATCGCGTCGGACTATCGCACCGCGGTGAGAGGCGACGAGGGGCACCTCGAGTTACACGGAAACAACAAGAAGGTGTTTCAGAATCTCCGTCCTTTCCAGCGAGCGCTCGAACTGATGCGAGAAACCCATCAATCGTAAGCAAATGAGTATTCAAGCACCCGAACACGGCGAACGCGTCTCGATTACCGGTCAATACATCGGCGTCGAAATAGACGGGGTCAATCACCGCGTGTATTACGAAGAAAGTGGCCCCGAGGATGGCATTCCGCTGCTCTGTCAACATACGGCCGGAAATCACGGACACGAGTGGCGACACCTTCTCGAGGATGAGGAGATCACCGAGCACTTCCGCGTCATCGCGTACGACCTCCCCCACCACGGAAAATCGCTTCCACCGACGAGTGAAGCGTGGTGGAACGAAGACTACACGCTGACCGAAGAGAAGTTCGCGGAGAGTATCATTAGCATCGCGGACGCCCTTGACCTCGACGATCCTGTCTACATGGGCTCGAGCATCGGCGGAAACATTATTCTCCAACTCGGTGACTGGCACCCGGACAGATTCCGCGCGCTCATCGGTCTCGAGGTCGGGACCTACAGTCCGGGCTACTACCTCGATTGGTTCCACGATCCACAGGTCAATATCGCCGAAGCCAGTGCCTACGCCTGCTGGGGGCTGATGGCACCACAGGGACCCGAATCGATGCGACGAGAGACGATGCACCTCTACGAACAGGGATCGACGGGCCTGTTCCGTGGCGACCTCTACTACTACTCGGTCGACCACGACTACAGGGGAAAACTGGATCAGGTCAACCCGTCGTGTCCCGTTTACGTGATGAACGGCGAGTACGATTTCGCGACCGATCCGGACGACGCTCGCGAAGTAGCCGAGGGAATCGGCGAGCAGGCCCAGGCGGTCGACATGGGGAGCATCGGCCACTTCCCGATGAGTGAAAACCCCGAGTTGTTCATCGAGTACCTCAAACCGGTGTTAGACGATATCCGCGGCGAAGACGTGGACGTCCCCGAGAAGATGACGCCCGAATCGGTCGGGATCGACGTCGACACCCCAGCCGCAGACTAACGGCTTCCCCGTCATTCATACCGGGAAACTCGCCCCAGACGTCACCGCTGCCTCCCCGGAAACGGGACGTTTTTGCACGGCGCTTTCCAACGAACGCACATGGCGCAGACTTCCCAGACGTTCGGCGAGTGGCCGCTCAAACGGCTGATGACCGAAGTCGTCGGCTCCGGTCCCAAGTCCGCAGACGACATGACTCGAGCGCAGGCTCGAGAGGCCTTCCAGCGCATTCTGGCCGGCGAGCCAGACGAGACGACCCTCGGCGCGTTTTTCCTCGCGAATCGCTGGAAGCGTAACAATCCCGAGGAGTTGGCTGGATACACCGACGTCATGCGCGAGGAGTCGGTCATCACCGCCGAACCCGACGCGAATCCGGTCGATTGCGGGGCGAACTACGACGGCAAGCACACGTCTGCCGTCCTCGGTGTCGGTGCCGGCCTCGTCGCTGCGGCCGCCGGGACGCCGATCGTCGTCCACTCCGGCGACCGCGTCCCGACGCAGAAGGCGACCGCCTACAAGCACGTCCTCGACGAACTGGACGTTCGAACGCAACTCGAGCCGACGGAGAGCGCCGAGATGGTCGACGAAACCGGTTTCGGCTTCTACTACCAGCCGTCGTTCAACCCCGGCGTGCACGGCCTCTACGCTCGTCGCGATCAGATGGGCGTTCGGACGTTCGTCAATACGATCGAAACCGTCGCTAACCCCGCGAACGCCGACGTTCACCTCGGCTCGTTCTACCACCTCGCGTTCGCGAAGAAGATGACCGATCTCATCGGGGAGAGCACGGAACTCGAGTACTCCCGCGCGATCTTCTTCCAGGGAATGGAAGGCTACGACGACATCCGACCCGGTTACACGAAGGTTGCCGAGTGGGACCACGGTGAGGAACTCGAGGATTACGAGATCGAGACCGACGAGTACGGCATGGAGATGGAAAACGACGACCTCGAAGTCGACGACGTCACCGCGGATTCGGCGTCGATCACCGAGGACGTGCTCTCGGGCGAGCGCGACGACCACTTCGCCGACGCCATCGCCCTCAACGCCGCGTTCCGAATGTACGCCCGTCAGGACGTCGAGAGTCTCGAGGACGGCCTCGAACGCGCTCGTGACGTGATCGCCGACGGCAGCGCGACGGCGGTGCTCGAGGACCTTCGATCGTTCTAAGGCGACGTTTACCACTCGCTCTAAGGCTGCATTTACCACTCGTTCTAAGGCGATGTTTACCACTCGTTCTAAGGCGATGTTTACCACTGTTCACTAACCCGAATGCCTCTCGAAACATTGGTTTGAATACGTTGCGTTCTATGAACGAATTTATGTGTCCGCCGTGTGATACGCGAGTATGAGACTCGAGGACAAGACAGTAGTCATCACCGGTGCGGCGGCGGGAATTGGACAGGCAACGGCCGAACGCTGTGCCGAGGAGGGCGCACACGTTATCGTCACCGACGTCGACACCGACGGCGGGGAGGAGGTCGCCGCGGATATCGAAGCCGACGGCGGGAAAGCGACCTTCTACGAACTCGACGTCACCGACAGCGAGGAGTTCCACGCCGTCATCGACGCCGTCGTCGAAACGCACGGCCTCGACGTGTTGGTCAACAACGCCGGGACCGGCCACCCCGGCGGCAGCCTCGAGAGCCTCGAGGACGAAATCCGTGACTTCGTCATCGACATCAACATCAAAGGCGTCTGGAACGGCTGTCACGCGGCGCTGCCACACCTCAAAGAACAGGGCCACGGAGCCATCGTCAACGTCGGTTCGCTGGCGAGCATTCTCGGCCTCCCCAAGCAGGCTGCGTACTCGATGACCAAGGGAGCAGTCCTGAACATGACTCGCGCCGTCGCCTCCGAGGCCGGCCCCTACGGCGTTCGCGCGAACACGGTCTGTCCCGGCTTCACCGAAACCTCGCTGCTCGATCAGTACCTCGAGCGACAGGATGATCCGGAGAAAGCCCGCAAACAGATGATCGCCCAGTACCCGCTGAAACGCCTTGCAGAGCCCGAAGAGATCGCAGACGCCATCCTGTTTCTGGCCAGCGAGGAGTCCTCGTTCGTCAACGGTCACGGACTGGTCGTCGACGGCGGTTTCTCTGCCTAAGCTCGCGTCGGTGTACGCTACACGTCTCGAATTTCTGCGACGCTCGCGAGTTGGTCGCCGCCGACGACGGTCGCTTCCTGCGTGAGCGCGTAGAGGATTCCGTCCCGATCCGCACTCGCCTCCTGGAGCGATTCGTACGTCGTCGGGTCGTAGACCGTTCCGAGCGCCGTTCCCTCGGTAACGTGTTCTCCCACCTCGAGTCCCGGGTTCGCGCGAAACAATCCGGCGTCGGTCGCTGTCACCTGCCCGAGGTGATTTCGCGCGACCGTCTGTGTGCGTGCTGGCACCTCGCCGGGGAGCATCTCGAGGGAGCGACAGACGTCGAGGAGGCCCTCGACGCCCGTTTCGACGGCCGTCTCGAGGATGTGTTCTTTGTGCGAGAGTTCGGGTGTAATCGACGGAATACCCTCCTCGGCGGCGGCGACGCGGAGCTTCCCCGAGAATGCGCGCTGGTGCCACTCGTCGTCGGCGTCGTCGTCAGCCTGCTCGGAGAGCAAGAGGTCGGTGCCGAAGGCCCGCGCGAGTTGGCGCGCTCGCTCGTCGCCCTCCCGGTAGACGACGTGGGTCTGCATGTCTGGGCTGCCCGTGTGCAAGTCGACGATGGCGTCGGCTCGGCTGGCTTCTTCCCAGAGGCGGGCGGCCATGCGCTGGTGGAGGCTGCCCGATTCGTTGCCCGGCCAGACGCGGTTCATGTTCGGATTGACGCTGTCGAATTCCTCCGGCGTGACGTAGGAGACGAGATCGAACGTGAGCGGATTCGCGACGGGAACGGCGACGACCGTTCCCGACAGCGACTCGAGTGGCAGTCGGTCGTGAAACCGTCGGAGCGCCTCGGTTCCGTTGATCTCGCGACCGTGCTGGGCGGCTTGCACGTAGAGCGTCGGGCCGTCCTCGTCGCCCACGTACGTGTGAATCGTCGTGCTCAGCGCCACGCCCGAGGGGAGACGTGCGAGGGTCACCTCCTCCATCGTATGCGTTCCATCCGTCATTGCCGGGTGTTCCACGGCCGTTCGTATGTACCTGCGGCCGTCTGTCACGCATGGAACTCTCGGTGGCTCGCCAGTTGCGTCTAGCGTTCCAATACGACTCACGGACGCGGAATCCGGATCGACTCACGCACAAAACGTTCGGTTTCGGCGACCCGAGACCACTACCGTTTTCACTCGGCCGACCGTCGTCGTGCGTATGGGAGACGTTACTGCGACACTCCACACGAACAAGGGAGACATCGATGTCGAACTGTACGACGAACGCGCACCGAGCACGGTCGACAACTTCGTCGGACTCGCGACTGGGGGCAAGACCTGGGAGGACCCCGAGACGGGCGAAGAAGTCGACGGCGAGCCGCTGTACGACGACGTTGCCTTCCACCGGATCATCGAGGGCTTCATGATTCAGGGCGGCGACCCGACCGAAACCGGTCGCGGCGGCCCCGGCTACCAGTTCGACGACGAGTTCCACGACGACCTCCGTCACGACGACGCAGGTATCCTGAGCATGGCGAACTCCGGCCCGAACACGAACGGCTCGCAGTTCTTCATCACGCTCGACGCCCAGCCACACCTCGACGGCCGTCACTCCGTCTTCGGGAAGGTTACCGACGGCATGGACGTCGTCGACGAGATCGGCAACGTCGACACCGACGCGAACGATCAGCCACGAGAGGACGTTGTCCTCGAGTCCGTCTCCGTCGACTACGAGTAATTCGTTGTCGAGCGATACCGTTTTTGCGCGAGCGTCGATTGCAGCTATTTTCGCCGTGATGTCGATCCCACTCGAGTTGTATTTCAGACACGAACGCGGTCGTTCGCGGTACCTTCGGTAATGCTGATCCTTTTAGCCACCTGTGCGTAAGGGACGCACATGTCTCTGGAGCCGAGCGCTGATCCGGCTACCGACCGACGCGCGAACTACGACTATGGGAGCGACGACGTCGACCGTCCGGCGCTGGTCGACGACCTCGAGGCACTCGTCGAGTGTTCGGTTCGCGCCGACTCGTACTCCCGGGAACTCTACGCGACCGACGCGAGCGCCTACGAGATGACGCCGATCGCCGTCGCGTTCCCGGAATCGACGGCCGACGTCGTCGGGATCGTCGAGTACTGCAACACGAGAGAGATCCCCGTGCTCCCGCGGGGCGGCGGAACGAGCCTCGCCGGTCAGACCGTCAACCGTGCCGTCGTGCTCGATTTCACGCGTCACCTGAACGACGTGCTCGAGATCGACACCCGCGACCGAACGGCGACGGTCCAGCCCGGAACGATCCTTGGAACGCTCAACGAAACGCTCGCCGAGCACGACCTGAAGTTCGCGCCGGACCCCGCGTGGGGCGACAAAAGCGCCATCGGCGGCGCGATCGGGAACAACTCGACGGGTTCGCACTCGCTGAAGTACGGCAAGACGGACGCCTACATCGAGTCCGTCGAGGCCGTCCTCGCCGACGGGACCCAGACCACATTCGGCGAGGTGACGCTCGAGGAACTCGCCGAGCGCGGTGATCCGGACGGCGACCTCGAGTCGCGAATCTACGCCGAAGTGAGCCGGCTCGTCGAAGAGGACGGCGACCTGATCGAGGAGGCCTACCCCGACCTCAAGCGAAACGTCTCGGGGTACAACCTCGACCGACTCGTCGCCGAAGCTCGGGGGAAGCCCTTGCCCGGCGGCCAGGAGACCGGGGAAGCAGGGACCGTCAACCTCGCGCGTCTGTTGGCCGGCAGCGAGGGAACGCTCGCCATCGTCACCGAAGCGACCGTCTCGCTCGAGCCCGTCCCCGAGACGAAGTCGGTCTCTCTCCTGTGCTATTCCGACCTCCACGACGCAATGCGCGACGTCGCGCCGATTCTCGAGCACGAACCCGCAGCAGTCGAAGTGTTAGACGACGTGTTGATCGATCTCGCGCGAGACACGGCGGAGTTCGGCCCCGTCGCCGCAATGTTGCCCGAGGGGACGAACGCCGTCTTACTCGTCGAGTTCTACGCCGACGACGCCGAACACGGGAAGGAACAGGTCGCTGGCTTACTCGCCGACCGCGTCCCCTCGGCGACCCCGACCGGCGACGTGCCAGCCGACGCGCCATCGACGCCCGAGGACGAGGCCGAGACCCTCGCACTCGAGGCGCTCGAGGCCTACGACAAAGAAGAGCGCGCCCAGCTCTGGAAGCTCCGCAAGTCCGGCCTGCCGATCTTGCTCTCGCGGACGACCGACGCGAAGCACATCTCGTTCATCGAGGACACGGCGATTCCGCCGGCGCAGTTGCCCGAGTTCGTCGAACGGTTCGAGGAGATTCTCGAGGACCACGACACGTACGCCAGCTTCTACGCCCACGCCGGCCCCGGCGTGTTGCACATCCGTCCGCTGGTGAACACGAAGAGCGAGGTCGGAATGGACCAGCTTCACGGCATCGCTGACGACGCGACCGACCTCGTGGTCGAGTTGGGCGGCTCGGTGTCGGGCGAACACGGCGACGGCCGCGCTCGCACTCAGTGGAATCAGAAGCTCTACGGCGACGAACTCTGGGAGCGCTTTCAGGACCTCAAAACGGCGTTCGACCCCGACTGGCTCTTGAATCCGGGACAGGTCGTCTTCCGCGACGACGATCCGACCGACCTACGTGAGCACCTCCGCTTCGACACCGACTACCACTTCGAATCCGGGTTCGAACCCGAACTCCACTGGGAGAACGACAACGGCATGCAGGGCATGATCGAGCTCTGTCACGGCTGTGGGGGCTGTCGCGGCGAGCAGGAGACGACGGGCGGCGTCATGTGCCCGACGTTCCGCGCGAGTCGCGAGGAGATCACCAGCACCCGTGGCCGGGCGAACGCGCTCCGGCAGGCGATGAGCGGGGATCTCGAGCCCGAGGAGGCGACCTCCGAGGAGTTCGTCGAGGAGGTGATGGGCCTGTGTATCGGCTGTAAGGGCTGTGCGATCGACTGCCCGAGCGAGGTCGACATGGCGAAGCTCAAAGCCGAGGTGACCCACGAGTACCACCAAGAACACGGGGCGACGCTCCGTGATCGACTCTTCGCGAACGTCGGCACACTCTCGGCGTGGGGCTCCCGTCTTGCCCCCCTCTCGAACACGATGGCGAAGGTGCCGGGCGCGCGAACGGTCCTCGAGAAGACGATCGGAATCGACGCGAGTCGCTCGCTGCCGACGTTCCACTCAGAGACGTTCCGCGACTGGTTCGAGAAACGAGGCGGCGCGCAGGTGAGCGAAGCGGAGGCGGACCGAAAAGTCGTCTGCTATCCCGATACCTACACCAATCACAGTCATCCCGAGGCCGGCAAAGCCGCCGTTCGGGTGCTCGAGGCCGCGAACGTCCACGTCACGGTTCCCGACGAACTCGGCGATACGGGCCGACCCGCGTTCTCGAAGGGCTTTCTCGAGCAGGCTCGCGAGACGGCTCGAAAGAACGTCTCGAGGCTCGAACCGCTCGTCGAGGACGGCTGGGACGTCGTCGTCATCGAGCCCTCGGACGCGGTCATGTTCCAACTCGACTACCTCGACCTCCTCTCGAGCGACCGGGCCGAACGCGTCGCGAACGCGACCTACGGCGTCTGCGAGTACGTCGACACGTTCCGACTGGACGAGGAGATGGCGTTCGCTGACGGGGCCGCGTCGGACCTCGTCTACCACGGCCACTGCCACCAGAAGGCCGTCGCGAAGGACCACCACGCCGTCGGCGTCCTTCGCCGGGCGGGCTACGCCGTCGACCCCCTCGATTCGGGCTGTTGTGGCATGGCCGGCAGTTTCGGCTACGAGGCCGAACACGCCTCCATGAGCGATGCCATCGCCTCCATCCTCTACGAGCAAGTCGACGACAGCGACGGCGAGCGCGTCGTCGCCCCCGGCGCGTCCTGTCGCACCCAACTCGAGAACCGACCCGGTGCCAACGAGGAGCCCCCAACCCCGGTCGAACTCGTCGACGCGGCCCTCGAGTAAACTCCTGTCACCGACTTGAGTGCGTATCGGCGACTCAAGTAGGGCCCGACGGCGGAGCGCCGTGGCGACTCCTCCGGCAGCCCGATTTCCGCTTCCCCCACCGATTTAGCGACGCCGACCGATTGGCCAGCTATGGGCTACGATACTGCGTCCAAGACCGATCCGGAGTCAGTCGTCCCCGAGGAGTTCGGCGGCATGTGGTTTCTCAAAGACGAACTCGAAACCGACCACATCGGCTTCTCGATCCTCGAACTCGAGCCGGGCGGGAAAGGGAAAGAACACGACGAGACTCACACTGACCAGGAGGAAATCTACTACGTCGCGAGCGGCAGTGCCGAGGTCGAACTGACCGATCGAGACGAGACGGTGACGCTCGAGGAAGACGACCTACTCCGACTCGATTCCGAGGAATCACGACAGATCTTCAATCGCGGCGACGAGCGCGTGAAACTGGTGCTCGTGGGCGCACCACTGTAACCTCGCAGGTCTCGAGTGTCGAGCGCCCGGCCGTACGTTTCAGATGACGTCGTCGGGGTCGTGGACCTCCGCCATCCGTTTTGCCTCGGCAGCGTAGTTCGCTCGCTGGTCGGGATCGTCGACGTCCCCGAGATTCGTGGGTTCGACCTCGACGGCGGCGGTTGTCTCTCGAGCGTCCGTAAACGAGGTGAGCGCGCGTTCCTTGCGGAAGTAGCGTTCGCCGTCGGTCGTCGCGTAGGTGAGGATGATCAGGTTTTGCTCGTCGTCCGAATACGTTCGTTCGACTAACCAGACACGAACCTCGTCGGTGGCTGTGTCAGCCATAAACTTGTCTTCGACGGCGGGGCCGAAGTAACCCGGCCCCGCGGCGCGAGCGTGAGCCGTCACTCCGAGTCGTTACTCCAGTCGATCTCCTCCCCGCGACTCGAGTCCCGGAGGATGAACGGACCGATGGCGAGCGTTCGCTTGGCCATCGTCGCGATGCGGAGGACGAACGCGATCAACAGGAGGAAGGGGGTGACGGCGATGGTCGACGTCAACGCGACCACCCAGACGGTGGCGTCGATGCCGAGCAAGGTCCCACCGACGGCGTCCGCGTCGAAAAAGAGCAACATGGACATCGTGACGACCAGCGCGGGGACCGCGACGTACATCATCGCTCGCGAGAGGTTGATGAGTTCCCACTGGAAGTACAGCGTCTTGAAGTGCTCGCGAGCGAGGCCGAACAGTTTGAGCGACTCGAGGAGGTCCTCGTAGGCCTCGGTCGCCTCCTCGTCGAAGGAGTCGACGTGGGCGTTTTTGATCCGACGGGCGCGGAAGATCTTCCAGGAGTAGTTGTAGTCGAGCGCCGACTTGATCACGCCGTACGTGCCGAACTGGGCGTTCTCGAGGTCGGCTTCGATCGAGTCGGCGTGGGTCGTCAGGTTATCGGTGAAGTCGTCGACGCGCTCGATGAGTTCGTCGTCGTGGCTATCCGAAACGGCTCGCTTGAACTCGGTCGCACGCTCCTGTGAGGCGGCGATAATCGCTTGCATGAACGACGACGGCTCCGGCGGGCTGATCGGCGCGTCGATCGATTTCTCGATATCTTCCCGAAACTCGAGTGCGCCCTCGAGTCGGCCTCGTTGGTCTTCGACGGCACCCAGTTCCTGTGAGAGCACGAGCGAGTTGATCGTCACGACGAGGGTGACGCCGGTGATCAGGGCCGTTACGAGCGCTTGAAAGAGCGTGTGAACGGGTTCTTTCTCGTCCATCAATGCCGGGAGCGAGACGGGGCTGAAATGGCTGACGACGAGTAGACCGACGAAGACGAACACCATCAACCCGGTCGTGACGAGCCAGCGATTCGCGTTCAACAGGAACTCGTGTTTCCAGGTCGGATCGTCGCTTCGCTCTGCCATCGTGTCACTCGGCGCGGAACCGTCATTACTCATCGCTCGAGCAGACCAAACAGGGACGGTCAGAAATAGATGTGGCAGCCGGCGAATCTCAGCGCTTCTCGCCTCGGTTTCCGGCGTGGAGACGCCCCTCGAGCGCCCGACCAGCGTGGTTCGAGGCTACCCGAGATCCTCGTCTCGAGCGGACTCTCTGAGGATGAACGGCCCCATCGCGAGCGTGCGCTTGGCGACGCTCGCGATCCGCAGGATGTAGGTGATGAAGACGATGAACGGAGAGATGCCCGCAACGAAGCCGGCGCTGGTCACCCAGACGAGGTTGTCCACGCCCAGCGTGGTTCCGAGTAACGTCGTCCCGTCGACGTACATGATCATGATCGCCATCACCGTCAGCGCGGGGACGGAGATGTATAACAGCGCACGCGAGAGGTTGATGAGTTCCCACTGGAAGTATAGCGTCTTGAAGTGCTCTCGAGCGGGACCGAAGTAGCGCAGCGTCTCGATCATCCGGGAGAGCTTCTTGTTCGCCTCTTCCGACAGCGCCCCCTGGTGGTGCGTTCGGATCCGTCTGGCGTCGTGAATCTTTCGCGAGTAGTTGAATCGAAGCGCGTTCCAGATCACCGCGAACGTCCCGAACTGGGCGTCCTCGAGCCCGTCTTTGACGAACTGGGCGTTCCCGGTGACGTCCTCGACGTAATCGGTGACTTCCGCCTGAAGCCCCTCGTCGCGTTCGTCTTTCATCTCCTCCTCGAGTTCCCTGGCTCGTTCTTCGATACCGTCGACGAGTTCCCAGAGGAACGCGGCGGGTTCCGGCGGGCTGATGTCCTCTTCGATCGTGTCTTCGATGTCGTGTTGGAAGTCCATCGATGCGCTCATCCGATCGCGCTGGTCGCCGATCGCGCCGAGTTCCTGTGAGAGGACGAGTTGGTTGATCGTGACGACGACCGACGTCCCAGTGATGATCGCGCCGATGAACGCCGAGAAGAGGAACTCGATCCCGTCTTGGTTCTCAACGATCGTCCGCAATGGCGTCAGCTGCAAAAAGCTGGTGAGCACGAGCACGACGTAGATGACGAGCAAGATCGCCCCGGTAAACACCCAACGGTTCAGTCGGAGCAAGACCCACAGTCGCATCCCCCCGAGTCGATCCTGTTCGTCGGTATTCCCGCTCGTATTGGTGTCGCTCATCGAGTACCAGTCCCACTACTGCGAGTGGCAAAACACCCGACCCAGGAAGTGACGGCACGCCGATATATTTCTGTTCGACGTGAGATTCGTGCCCGCTCGCAGTGCGGTCCGTACGGCGCTTGGACAAGCTATTTGGCACGTTTTTTATCCGGCTCCCGCTCCTACTGATGCGTGCGATGAGCTACCAGATAGACGATCCGACCACGTTCGGCATCGGCGGGTACGCAAACTGGCTTGTCGGTGGTGCGGTCGGTGGCGCTATTGGGTCGTTGCTCTTCGGCGCGATACTGTGGGTGATGGACCCATCGATCATCACCGACGCGATTCCGGCGATATACGGCCTCGAGCCGATTGGCACTGCCGGGTGGCTGTTCCATCTGGCACACGGGCTCGTCATCGGCGGCGTCTTCGGGCTCTTGGTCACGAGGGGGCCGATCCTGGGGACGATCACCGCCGACGTCGAGACCGGCTTCCTCTCGGCAATGGGGCCAGGTCTTCGGCTGACGCTCGCCGGCGTCGTCTACGGCCTCGCAGTCTGGGCGGTCCTTCCCGTACTCGCCTTGACCCTGTGGACGACGGTCGGCGGCGGCGCTGATCCGGGATTCCCGGGGCTCGCCCTCGAGAGTCTAACGGGTCACCTGCTCTACGGCCTGTTGCTGGGCGCGTTGTTCGCGCTGATTACCGATATGACGTCGGAAATAGAGACGGTCGACGCACCGTTCAGGGAAGCCGACGACTCGCCGCGAACGGAACGCCGTCGGTAACTCCCACTGTCGGATTTTTTGGGCTCGAGGACACGCATAGCCACACGACTCGCGGGCGCGACACCGCCGATCAGCGTGGATCGTTCGGTTCGACGCCGAAGAGATCCTGCACTCGTTCGACGATAATGCCGTGAAACCAGACGAGGAGGATCACGGAGGCGACGATGATAATGACCTCGAGTACCGTCGACATGAGTCCGAGCGCGACGATCAGCGTCGTCGCACAGGCAGCCGGATGGTTCGTATCCGACCAGAGCATGCCGATGGTCGTCAACACCATCGCGAGGGTGCCACTGAGGACGAGCAATCCGACGTCGCTCGAGAACGGAGCACCCTGCTCGAAGACGTCGACGGCGACGAGGCCGTCGGCGAAGACGAGATAGGTGATCAGTCCGCAGACGGCGGCGATCGCGTGCCCGCCAATAACGTGGTACGATCCCTCTGCGCGCGGTTTCTCACCGGTCGCGAGCAGGTACGCCGACGGGCCGAGGCTGGGAAAGAGAAACGGCTGTCCCGACCCCCAGGCGAGTCCACCGAGGAGCACGAAGTGTAAGAGGACGTTCGTTCCCGCGCTGAGGTCGTCTCGAAGGTTGATCGACTCCCCAGCGTCGAGTCGCAGTTTCTCTAACAGTTCCATCCACTCTATAGTACTCTCGAACGACGGATAAACGACCCGCCATCTCCTGCTGTAGGCCGGGCCACCAGCAACTGCTGGGGAACGTTTGCACGCGTTTGTTCAGTCTTCGTCTCCACTGTAGGAAACCTCGAACGGCCCCGCCTCCGGTTCCTTCTGTGGCAACATCGGCCCGATCGAGGACGTTCGACGGGTGATGGTTGCTGTCCGGAGAATGTACGCAACGAGCAACGAGAGCGGCGAGATTACGATCGTGATGAGGCCGCTGACGACGAACGGCAAGTACGCCACGCTCACCGTCGGTCCGGTGAGGTCCGCGTAGACGAACCCGAGAATCATCGCTGACAGAATCGCCGGAACGCCGAAGTAGATCGTCAACTGGGAGAATCTGGTGAGTTCGCGCTGTAGATACGTCGTTTTGAAGTGTTCGCGCGTGGTGATGAACAACTCGAGCGATTCGATCAACTTCTCTAACGAGTCGGACGCCTCGTCGGAAACGGACTCGTGGTGTCGTTCACGAAGTTGTCTGGCCACGTACAACTGCCAGGCGGCGTTGAACGCGACCGCCGCGGACATCGCCCGAAACGTGCCGAACGACGTCTGCTCGAGGGTATCGTCGATGCGGTCGGTGCTCTCTTTAACTCCAGTCGTGTATCGATCGATCAGTTCGGCGGCCTCGTGGTCGTCACCGACGGCATCCTCGAGTTCTTGGGCCTGGTGGTGGATGGTCTCGATGACGAGTTCGAGCAACAGCGAGGGCGATGCCGGACTCGCCGGAACGTCAGCTAGTTCTGCAACGTTCTCTCGGAAGGCAAGTACGCCTCCGAGTTGCTCGCGGGCGTCGCCCGCGGAGGCGAACTCCTGTGAGAGGATGAGCTGGTTGATCGAGACGACCAGCGTGACCAGCGAGAAGGTACCGGCGATCATGCCGCCGGCGAGTCTGGTAATCGAGTCGTCGTTGGTGACGGCGATGAACCCAATTTCGTTGAGAACGAGAAACAACACGAAGACGCCGAGTGAGACGAGCGCTGCGACGAACAGACGGTCTCCCTCGACGAGCACCCACTCTTTGACCCTCGTGATCGAACTCGTCCGCTTTCCGATCTCAGCGCCGTGAGATTCGAGCGCGTCGTCTCCCTCTGAAGCGGCCATACCCTCATTTCTTCCGGATGGACCAATAAGGCCTGCATTGCACATCCCGCTTATAGATACAGTAGCGAACAGTGACGAGTTCGGACTGGTCGCCACTCGCCTCTATCGACAGCCGACACCGCTGACGGTTCAGGGCCTACACTGAAATACATTCGTGGTGTCGCGTTTTGTATGAGTTATCGCGGGTACACCCCGTCGAAACGGTCTTCGTCTGCGAACAGGGGCCGACGATGACAGCGTCGCCAACCGGCCGTCGCCAACTCCTTCTCGCCGTCGGTGCCGTCTCGAGCGCCCTCCTCGCCGGCTGTAACGGTGGTGGGCCGGGTGTCGAGGGTGAACCCGATTACGAACGCGAACCGATCGAGGACATCGACGCCGAGGACCGCTCGGAAACCGAACTGACCGCGGCGGAGGCTCTCGCCGAACAGGAGATCAACGAGAGTGTCTCTGCCCTCGGAGAACTCTCGTTCGAACGCCACGAGTTCGTCCTCGAGGACGGCTTTCGGGGTCCGACCGTCCAGGGGGTCCTCGAAAATACGGGCGACGAGCGGATCGATCTCGCCGAAGTACGCGTCCGCGTGTACAACGACGACGGCGATCAACTCGGACGCTACCTCGACACGATCGGTGATTTCGACGGCGAAACGACCTGGGAGTTCCAGGTCGTCATCCTCGAGCCACCGGCCGAACTGGCGGAGTACGATATCACGGCACTCGGCACGCCGAACTGATCGATACGTCATCACGCATTCAGGACCCGAACAGACTGACACCGTCATCACGCATTCGAGACAGTGAACAGGCTGACACCGTCAGCGAGATACAGTCGATCGATGCCAGCCCATCGGCGACTCGCTCACTCCGCACGCTCGAGCAGTCGATCGTCTACACCCGCCTCGACGTCGTCGGCGTCGATTGCGAGCGAGTACGCCGGTCGTCCCTTTCCCGTCGGCGACCGCCGGTCTCTTTCGGCTTCCTCGAGAAACTCCGCGTCCTCGAGTCGATACAACGAACGCATTACGTCCGCTTCGGAGACCGTGCCGACGACGTCCGTCTCGGCGCTCTCGAGGTGTGCTCGACAGGCGTGTCGAACCTCGTGTGCCTGGACTGGCGTCTCGTCGCTTCGCTCGCACGTCGCTACGCAGAGTAACACCACTTGTTCGGTCGTCGATAACGTTTCGAAACCCGGATTCGTCCCCATAGGCGCGTTTCCACGTCGCCCGTGGTAGTCGTTGCTCCTCTCTCCAGTTCGTGTGAATGTCGGGTTCAGGCCGTCACCCTCCAGAACATAGCCTTACGCACAACGTTGCCGTCCACACACGAGAACGCCTACGCCAGCGCTACTCGAGTAACAGTGGCCCTCCGTAAGATCTGGTCTCTCGAGTAACAGTGGCCCTCCGTAAGATCTGGTCTCTCGAGTAACAGTGGCCCTCCGTAAAACCGCCTACTCCGTGTGAAACTGGGCGGATCAGGCGTTCTCTTCGTCCTGCAGTTCGGCGAGTTCGGCATCGATTTCGCTGTCGTCGACGTCCTCCTCGAGTTCCTCGAGTTCGTCCTCGTCGACGTCGCTCTCGACGTCCGGTGCTGGTTCCTCCTCGCTGTCACCCTCTCCAACCTCGGATTTGAGCGTCTCGAGTTCGGCTTCGACGCCGCTGTCGGTCGACAGTTCCTCGAGTTCGCGGTCGATATTGTCCTTGTCCGAGAGCACGTTGTCGAACGCCCCGGATTCGTGCAGTTCGTCGAGTGCGGCCGAACGCGCTTCCATGTCCTCGGTCTTCTCCTCGGCGCGCTCGATGGCGCGACCGACGTCTTCGAACTCCTCTCCGGTTGCTGTCATCGCTTCCGAGACCGTCGAACTCGCCTCTGCGGCCTCGTAGCGGGCTTTCATCGTCTCCTTTTTGGTGCGGAACTCCTCGATGCGGTTCTGGAGTTCGTTCTTCTGCTCGATCAACTGATCCTGTTGGCCCTGTAATTCGGAGATCTGGCGCTCGAGATCTTCGATCTGGTTCATCTTCGTCTTCTTCTTCTCGAGGGCGCGCCGACCCAGATCCTCGCGGCCCTGTTGGACCGCCGTTCGAGCCTGATCGTTGTGTTTTTCCACGTTATCCTCGAGTCGGCGCTTTTGCATCTCGAGGCGCTTTTTCTGCGTGGTCAGGTCGGCGATGCCGCGTTTGACGTCCTGAAGTTGATCCCGCATCTGCTCGTAGGAGTAATCGAGCGTCTCCGTTGGATCCTCGGCTCTGTTGAGCACCGAGTTGATCTTCGACCGGATGATGTAGGAGGTCCGAGAGAGGATGCCCATGCTAGGTACGTAACGCTCGTCACCCTTAAAAACATCACATCATCGACAGACGATGACGGAACCGGCGACTCTGGCGCGGTAGCGAACGTAAACCGACCGAACGCGAACGCACCAGCAACGCCAGTATCGACGTGATAGTCGAAAATCGGGTGACGTAGTCGACTCGACTCCCGATCAGCCGTCTACACACACCGACTGCACCGTGACGGTGTCGTCGACGACGACCGTCGCCGTCCCGTCGTCACCGTCGATCTCGAGGGCGAGTTCGAGGGGGTCGCGCGACTCGACTCGCACCGTTGCCCCGGGGAGTTGCCAGTCGTATGGCTCGCGACCAGTCCCGACTTCCTCGAGTGCGGTAGCGACCTGCCCGTCGTACAGTACCGTCGCGAGCGGTGCCGTTCCGATGGTGTACGAACAGGCGTCACAGTCGATTTTGATCCAGTACTCGTCGTCTTCGACGGCGTCGACTCGAGGGTCGACCGTCGTCGTCCCCGCACAGAACGGACACTGGCCTTCGGCGGCCATCGCGACGTGGTGTCTGGCCCGACGGGTGACGGCTCGAGCGACGGCGTCCGCATCTCGACCGTCGAACCCGCGTCGGGGGAACGGATACGTGAATCCAATCCAGTCGCAGGCGCTGCAGTCGACGGAGACGAAACCGCGTTCGTACTCCAACACCAGCGTCGCGTCGCAGCCGGGACACGCCGCGTCGATCTCGGTCTGGTCGTACTCGAACTCTGCAGTCGGCTGGTGGGCGAGTACGGCCCGATAGAGCGCCGTCACGCTCGCCGTCGGCACGTAGCCGTCCTCGACTTGCCACACGTAGACGCCGCGAAGCTTGTCGAGATGGTAGTTGAACTTGCCGCTGTCGCGCATTCCGACGGCCTCCATCAACTCGGCGTACGACCGCGGCTCCGTGTAGACTGCCTGCCAGTCCTCGAGCAGCGCCAGAACGATCTCGAGGCGGATTTCGTGGTTGAGCAGTGAGAACGCCTCCCGGACCTGGGGTCCGGAACCGGCATCGCTCCCCTCGTCCCTGGTCATGGGCGGGGCTACTCCCGATAGCTAATTGTCACTTCCGGAGCGACGTCGTCAGGAACTATCAACTCGCGTTGTGAAATCGTCTTCACAAAGCGATTACGTCCGTTCCCGACCGAGAGTCACTAATGACTGAGCAAGCCACCACCGAGACGGCGACGCCCTCAGCGCGGCTCAGGAGTGCGATCCGATCGTTCGAGCCGATGTATCTCGTCGCTCTCTCGGTGCTCGCGATTCCCGGCTATCTATTCGACTCGCTCGCCGTCTTGCAGATATTCCAGCTCTTCTTTCTCTTTTTCCTCTGGCCGCTCGTCGCTCCGCTGGTCGGACTGGTCTTGGGCCGTTACGCCGACGAAACGGACGCGACGGAACCGACCGACTGGATCCACATGGGAACGGGACGAGAGTACGCGATCGGCTACGCCATGCTCGTGCCGACGTTCCTCAATCCGCTCGTGATGGCCCAGGACCTCCAGCAACTCCTCGGCAGCGCCGTCGCGCTCGTGCGCTATCGCGGCTCGATTCCCGGCCCCGAGACGGACGAGCAGCACGGTTCGTACCGACTTCCCGTCGACGGTACCTGGACGGTCGTCAACGGCAGCCTCGAGCGAGAGTACTCTCACTCGTGGTTCCCGGTGAACCAGCGCTACGCCTACGACTTCGTGATTACCGATGACGACGGCCACTCGGCGACGGTGGAGGGGCCGACGGCCGTCGAAAACTACTACTGCTACGACGAGCCGGTTCTCGCACCCGCCGACGGAACCGTCGTCGACGCCTCCGACGATGATCCCGAGGCCGCCCACGGCGGCGGTCTCTCCCACCTCCTGAAGCGAGATATCCGTGGCAACTACGTCGTGATCCAACACGCGCCCGACGAGTACAGCAGTCTCGTCCACCTCGTCCCGAACAGCGTCGCAGTCGAGCCAGGCGACTACGTCGAGCGCGGCCAGCAAATCGGCCGCTGTGGCCACTCCGGCAACTCCTCGGAACCCCACCTCCACTTCCAGGTACAGGACCACCCGAATTTCGCCGTCGCAGCGAGCCTTCCGATCACGTTCGAGGGCGTCGAGACGGAGTCGCCCTGGCTCGAGGGTAAGGCAGTCGACTCGACGGCCGCGGATCGCACGCTCGAAGAAGGGGACGAAACCGACGACCAGTCGCCGACCGTTGTTGACGGCGGGCCCGAACGCGTCGCGATCACGGCTGGCCAGCGCGTTAGCTACGTCGATGCCTGCGACGACGACTCCTCGAGCATGCCGTCGAGCCAGCACGCAGCCCGGCCGACCTGGTCGACAGGACTCGAGCGATTGGGAGTCGGTGTCTCCGTCGGCGGGGTGATCACCTTTTTCGTCGGGATCGTCGCGTCGTGGTCGACCGTGGTGGCCCTGCTCGCCGCGTCGGTCACGATCGGCGGAGTGTACTGGCTCGTCGGCCCGCTCGTTCGCGACGAGGGCGTCGTTCCACGACCGACACGCGCGGGCGTCCCGATCGGACTCGCCGTCACGGCGGCGACCGTCTGGTACGCCGCATCGTCGCCGTTCGCCGCTGGCCGCCAGACGCTGGGCGGAGCGCTGTTCTTGCTTGGATTCGGCTGTCTCGTCATTGTTGCCGAATACGATCGGCGTCGGTTACAGCGGGCGTTCGACGGACTCGGGGCCGTCTCCGATACTGACTCGCGACGACACGAGTCTTGATTAGTCGTCGCACGTAATCGCCAGCCATGACCGACGTGTTGATCCCCGGCGGCCGCGACGTCCGCGGGACGCTCGAGGAACCAGACGACGAGCCACGCGCCGTCGTCGTCGCCTGCCCGCCGCACCCACGACACGGTGGGTCGCGTCGAGACGCACGACTCGTCGCCGTCGCGGAGGCGCTTTGCGAGTCGGGAATCGCCTGCTTACGATTCGACTACGGCGAGTGGGACGACGGCTACGGCGAACGCGAGGACGTACGAAACGCGATTCGCTGGGCCAGAGACACTGACCGGTTCGACGGCGCGAGCGGCGACGAATGTGAATCGCTCCCCGTCGGCGTCTTTGGATACAGTTTCGGAGCGAGTATGGCGCTGCTCGCGGCCCCAGACACCGATCCCGACGCTGTCTCCGCACTCGCACCGACAGCACGGATCGCACCTGATCTCGACGTCGTTGCCGCCCTCGAGTCACTCGAGTGTCCCGTTCAGATACTCTACGGTGAACGCGATTCGACCGTGGAGTGGGAACCCGTGGTCGAACGAGCGCGAGATCGCGGTGACACCGTCTCGTCGATGGCTGGGGATCACTTCTTTTCCGGAAACCGTACGGCGATCAGTGCCGAGGTGTCAGGATTCTATAACGGTCTCCTTTCGAAGTAAATTACGTGGAGGCGAACACGACTGTCGGGCATCCTCGTTCTCGAATTCCACGTCACTTCTGGCGTTGACGCGGGTGAGATCGGCGGATCATCCCGTGATCGAAGCGACTTCCGAACATACCGCTGGTACCCCCTCACTGGTCCGTTCCCGGATGGATTGCCTCTGCGAACTCGTCTCTCGAGTTACTCTCGTTCAACTGTTTCAGTGTTTGAAACAGTTCGGTCGGGAAGCAAGGATTGCTTCTCGACGTGGTCCACCCGGGTAGTCAGTCTCGCCTTCGAACCGACTGAGTCGGCCACCGAGGCGCTGTTGCCACGCTTTCCCGCCGATTGCGTGAGCGACAACCGTGTTCTCACGGCACTCTCAGCACCCGTCGACACCACGGAAGATTCCGGGTTTGATGAACGTTCGAATAATTTTTATTACTTGTTTCCAGACCTACTTCGGATGAGGAGACAATCGAAATCGATCGGAACCGGACTACTCGTCGCTATTCTCGTCGTAAGCCTGATCGGTGTTGGGGCTACAGCACCCGTCTCGAGTGCGACCGAGGACACCGACGAGTCGGTCGAATCTGTCGACATCGACGACGTCGAACAGGCAATCCACGACGCCGTAAATGAGGAACGCGCCGCCGCAGGCGTCGACGAACTCGAGTTCGACGACGAACTCCGAGACGTCGCGTACGTTCACAGCGAGGATATGGTCGAGCGTAACTACTTCGCCCACGAAGACCCGGACGGTGACAGGTTCCTCGACCGGTACGAGGACGCGGGATACGAGTGCAGCGTCAACGGCTACCTCGGCGGCGAGAACCTCGCCCAGACGTGGTTCGACACGCCGGTGGCCACTGACGACCGCGGCACCGTCCACTACGAAGACGAACAGGAACTCGGCGAGGGAGTCGTCGACCAGTGGCTCGGATCGTCGGGCCACGAAGCGAACCTCCTCGCCGAACACTGGGAGAACCAGGGCATCGGCGTCTACGTCACCGACGACGGACAGGTGTACGCCACGCAGAACTTCTGTTGACGCGTCACCTCCTAGTGCAATCGGAAACGCCTCTCTCGAGTCTGTCCGTTAGAACGGCGAAGCAATCACTGCTCGAACGCGTTGTACAACGTGACGTCGATACCGAGGCGGTTTTGCAGCGACCTCGGACGACGTTCTCGTCCCGCTGAGATTCATCGCATCGAAAACCTACACGCGATTTCGATTCGACGAACGGTGAGAACGGCCAGAGTACAGTACGTTTCAGTCGTTCAACTATCGGTGCGCATCGCTAACAGGGACTGTCCAACGGCTACGATTTTCATCCTGAGCGGTAGCTGGTCTGTTACTATTGTCGTATCTCTCGTGAAATATACTGCGGATGAAACACAAATCGATACTGACCGCAGCAGTCGCAACGATACTCATCCTGAGCATGATCGGTGCGGGGGCCGCAGCGCCCGTCTCGAGCACGGTCGATGACGCGTCGACCAACAGTGACGATGTTTCACAATCAGCTGTCACCGATCAATCAGACGATACGACGATAACGTCGACGTCGGAGGCTGGTGACGGCGGTGACGCCCCCGCCAGCGACGTGAGCGTGGACGTGGGCGATGATGACGTCGTCGATTCGATATTCGACAGTCTCGGTCTCGATGGTGACCTCGGATCGCTCGTCGAGGAACTGCTCGACGGGGTCGATACGATCGACGACGACGCTGATGACGAGGACGATGCCGATGAGGACGACGCAGACGATGCTGATGAAGATGATGCCGACGAGGACGACGCGGACGACGCTGACGACGCAGATGATGCCGACGAGGACGACGCAGACGATGCTGATGAAGATGACGCAGACGACGCCGATGACGAAACTGACGACGAAGCCTTCGATCAGGACGCAGCCGAACAGTACGCCCACGAAGCGGTGAACGAAGAACGCGCCGCCGCAGGCGTCGACGAACTCGAGTTCGACGACGAACTCCGTGACATCGCCTATGCACACAGCGAGGACATGGCCGAACGCGGCTACTTCGCCCACGACGACCCGGAGGGTAACGACGTCTCAGACAGGTACGAAGAAGCCGGGTACGAGTGTAACGTGAACGGGTACGTCGGCGGCGAGAACATCGCCCAGACGTGGTACGACACGCCGGTCGACACGGACGACCGCGGGACCGTCCACTACGAGGACGAACAGGAGCTCGGCGAGGGTATCGTCGACCAGTGGATGAACTCACCGGCTCACGAGGAGAACCTCCTCGCTGACCAGTGGGAGAATCAGGGCATCGGTATCCACCTCACCGACGACGGACAGGTGTACGCCACGCAGAACTTCTGCTGACACACCGCGAACGTCGATCGCTTTTTTCAGTCCCGACCGTGACGCGTCACGCATTTCGAGAGTCCGATCAACTCGACTGGTTCGGAGTTGTCTGGCGAGTAGACGACCATCTGGCCCTTCTCCATGTAGGGCACCTTTGACTCGAGGTTGCTCGGGATGTTGACGCTCTTGATGGCGTCCTCGTCGCCGAGGTTGAGCACGACCGTCGTGTTGATCTGCTTGAAGACGGCGTCGTGGATGTCCTGTGGGTCCTGCGTGATGAGAAAGAGCCCGAGACGCTCCTTTCGGCCCTGTTTGGCGGCCTCGGTGAACTTTGTGATGACCTTCCCGGCCTGCACGCTGTCCGCGTCGGTGAGGAAGTTGTGCGCTTCGTCCATGCCGAGGACGAGCGGCGTCTCCTTGATCCGCTCGTAGGTCGAGTCGTTCGAGAGCTTTTCGTCGATCAGCAGCGAGGAGAGGGCGAGCACGATGGTCTCCGTCGCCCGCGTGTCGTTGATGTGGTAGGTCGGGACGACGGAGAGCCCGCCGGGGCGGACGAACTCGTGGACCATATCCGTAATCGGCCGGGCGTCCTGATCGAAAATCTGGTTGAAGCCGAGGACGCGTCGTCGAACCGCGTCGAACGTTGCCTCGTGGACTCGTCCGGATTCGTCTAACTCCTCGCGCAGGGCGGGGTCGTCGAGGAACGTCGTGAATTCGTCGTACGTCGCGTCCGGGCCGTACTGCTCCCGGAATCGGGGTAGAAGAACGCTCACGAGCGCGCCGTACTGGTTGTCGTTCAACCCGCTGCCCGCGACCAACCACGGGTTCTCGTGAACCATCGAGAACGGAATCGTGAACTCGAGTTGCTGAGCGCGGTGGTGGCCCGCGGCGTAGGAGGCCGACCCGACTTTCGGAACGAACGCCGTCGTGTCGTCGTGACCGCCGTAGGCGATTCCCTCACGCTCGAGGCGGCGGGCGAAGTCGCTCTCGAGGTCGGGGTTGTCGTCGTGCATCTGGGCGTACTCGTCCTGGGGGTCGAACTGGACGACGGCGGGGCTGACTTCGCGACCGTCGGCCATAGGGTAGGTCCGTTCGTCGGCAAGGAACTGCCGGAGGACGTTCTTCGCGCCGTGGGTCTTCCCCGAGCCGGTGCCGCCGGCGATGAGACTGTGTCGGAAGATGAGCGGATCTCCCGCCTCGTAGTCGTCTTTCAGTCGGTAATCGATCGTGGGTGGCGAGGCGGCGGTAGTGACCTTCTCGCCGCCGACGGAGAGGTGTCCGAGAAAGACGCCGTCTTCGGGCATCTTGAGACCGGTCTTGATCTGTTCGGTGTCGTCGGCCTGCTCGATCACCGTCTGGGGTTTCGGAACCCGGTCGGTCATCCGCCGTTTGAGTTCGCCATCGTCGTCGTAGAGGACGGCGACGGGCTCGAGTTCGGCGACGAACTTGTAGTCGGCTTCGTCGACATCGTCGGCGCGCATCGCGCGGCGTGCGTGGATCTCCGTCGCGTCGTCTGCGTGGTACTGTTGATCGTACTCGAGACTGGTAATGCGACAGAACAGCGTTTCGCCGTCACCACCGGGGCCGGCCGACTCGCCCGGATACGGTGCAAGCAGGTAACTGCCCAGTCGAATGTCCGATCGATTCTCCTGTGTAACGTACGCACGGAGGGTCGTCTCGTCGCCGTCCTCGGCGACGCGAAGTCCCTGCGAGACGCAGACGGCACCGATACCGACGTCTTCGCCGCGTGGCTCCACGCCGGTCGCTTCGAAGTCGTCCATCGGTTGGCCGGACGTCCCGGTCGACTCCCCACTCGAGGCGCTCGAGTCGGATTCGACGGCGTCGCCGGCTCTCTCGGAGTTGGACGCGGCGGAATGCTCACCGAAGTCACCCAGGTCGGTCATATCACCTTCATGAAAGCGCGTCCTCAAACCCGTTTCCCTCCTCGCACGACTGTCCGGCTGTCGCCACTATCTGAATCGACTCGATATCCCTCCGGAGACGCTCGAGACGCCTCGAGACGTACTCGTTCCGGACGAACGTCTCTCGGACTCCCTGAAGTACCACGAACGAAGAAAACCGAAGCGAAATGGGCAGTGACTATACGTCGACCGTCTGTCTATCCGTCACGCATCCGACTACCGGATCGTCTGAACGTGTTGGTCCTGTTGGGTCACGACACCGGTGTCGTGATCGAACTCGAGGAGGCCAACTGCTTCCAGCGTGGGAAGGTGAACGTGGTGGAGCATGCGTTTTACTTGGAGGGGATCTGTGCTTCCCACGTCGTGTGCGGCGAGCGTCGACGCGATGTACTCGAGGGTGGCCGGTTGCTCGTGCTCGGTGAGCAACGAGACGATTTCGAGACGGACTGGGTGGACGATCGCCTCGAGCAGGTCCTCACCGTTTTCCTGGCGACAGTACTCGAGGAGTCGCGAGAGGTCGGCCGGATAGAGCGGCGAGTCGTCGACGAGTTCGACACCGCTCTCGGTGTCCCACTCGACGATGCCGTAGTCGGCCAGTCGGGGGAGGTGATTGTGGAGCAACGAGAGCCGGACGTTGTAGCGTGCCTCCCCGTTCGAGACGTCGGGCGATTCCCGTTCGACGATTGCCGTGGTCAGCGACGCCAGCGACACCCGTGTTCGATGCATGCGAAGTTCCTCGAGTAGTCGAAGTCGTCGCGGATTTCGAAGGATATCGTACCACTCCGATGGGATGTCTTCGAGCGGAGTCCACTTCCTGTCACTGCCGGATGACGCTTCCGAACTCATCAATCACAGCAACTGCTGCATCAGGGATAAGCACGTTTCCAAAACGATTTGGCTCGAGAAGTACTGATTACTCGGCTAACCAAGCACTACTCGCCCGTGGTATGCTTGAACAAGCCATGTAATGGCTGTTTACGACACTCGCCGAGATTGTGTGCATTGCTAACTCGAAACTATATCAGCCAGGATAGACGAGTTACTCCGCCGAAAGCACTGTCAGTTTGAAGAGAAATTAGTCAGTCTCCGATCACCGAACAGTAACGGGTCGTCGGAATCGAGCGACGAGTTCGGCATCAAAACCAACGCCGTCATCTCCCAGCCGTAGTGTTTTGTTCGCGCCAGTGTCCTTTTGCAGTTACGACACGTAGGAACGACTATGCTCATCGTCTGCGGACGGGCTGGCGGAACCGAACTCTCCGGTACCTTATACGAACGCGGAGAGCGCGCACCCACGTTTCGTGGGGCACCGGACGAAGACGCCGCGTACGTCTGGGTCTGTGACGAGTTCTACGAAGTCGACAGCGGCGGCTCGACGCAACTCGTCGGCGACCGCGAGGTCAACCTCGCGTTCGAATCGCCCATGCCTCGTGGCTTCGATACTCGCGATCAGGCCCTCGAGGCCGCGAAAGAACACGTCCGAACGCAGTTTGCTCGAATCGGTCTCGACCCGGAAACGGTCGACCTCGAGGTCGAAACCGACGTCGAGTCGAACCGCTCGAGTTAGTAGGGCTCTTCGGCCCACCGGTGATCGTCGTAGGTCCGCGCTTGGGTCGTATCGAACTGACTCTCGAGTCGCTCCCGGAGCGAGGCTTTTTCCGACCGGCTGATTCGGGCGAGTTCGTCGGCCTTCTGGACGATGGTCGGCGGGCCGTGTGCGATCGCGACGTTCTGTAGCACCTGCAGCGTGAGCCGTTCGCGCAACTCTGACTGGCGAGTGAACGCGTACGGTGCTTCGACGCGGTAGACGAGGTCGTCACGCGGATCGTAGACGACGAAAAAGGTCACCTCGTAGGCCTCGTGTGAGAGCTTTCGATCGACGCCGAGTGCGTCGCCGTCGACCGACAGGGGCCGATCGACGCCGCCTCGAGACCGGAACCAGTTCGTGTAGGTGAGCGCCGAGGTGTCTCGCTCCCAGCGATCCCCCTCGACGTCGTCGACGTACTCGCCGCGCTCGAGCAGGCGGGTGAACAGCGCCGAGTCGTCGTTCCACGGCGTCGCCAGGTCGGCGTCGCGTTTGTTCTTCAGCGTTCGCGTGATGACGCGGGTCGCCGGATTCTTCACGAACCCCACGAGGGGAACCTCGCGGTCGACGAAGCGTTCGACCAACCGGACGTAGTTCTCGAGGACCGTCGTCGGGCGCGGGTCCTCGAGCAGGAAGTCGGCCAGATCGGGGTGCTGGTCGGCCCAGCGTAACAATCCACGCGGGTAGATCGGGCCGTCGAGGACGAGCAGGTCTTCCACCATTTCGGCGTGATCACAGGCGTGTTTGCTCTCCGCGAGGTAGAGTGCGAGCGCGTGGACGACGCCCTCGGCGAACCGGGGCAGCGGCGGAATCTTCACAGCGCGACTCCGGAGGTACCCCTCATCGTCTTTCTGCCAGTTTTCGTCGACGGTCATCGTCTCGTCGTTCGAGTGAACAGTCATCACCGTCGTTCGCGAGCGATGGAGGTCGAGGTCGCTCGGCGTCGCGCTCATCGCGGCCTGTGCGATGTCGATGACGAGGCCGTTTTTGAACGTCGTCGGGTTGATCGTCCCCGCGTCGAGGCCGTGTTCGGTCGGAAACGACCGTTCCTGGAGGGCGACGTCCTCGCAGTCGACGTGACGGCGACGCTGCTCGTCGACTGGCTCGACGATGGTCCTGCCGTCGTGGACGAGCGGGTCGAGAAACTGGCCCCAGACCGTTTCGGCGAGCGCGCGCCGGTCGCGCTCGTCGGCACCGTGATCGATCCGCCTCGCGAGTCGCGCGATCCCGTCGTAGTGAACCGGATCGAGTGTCATACGCTGTGACGCTCAGTCCACCTGCAAAAAGTCAGCGGTCGGCTTGGAGTTCGACCTCGGCGACACGTTTACTCGAGACCGCGTTACAATTCCATCAGAAAAATTATGAGAGGGGACAGAATTCGTGCGCATAGACCGATGTCCAAGCGAACCGGACGTGTTGCAGAAACTGACAGTGTATCTATCAATTGGCGTCAACACGGCAGCAGCGTGACCCTCTACGACGAAACCGACACCGACGCCTGGATCCGGATGACGTTCGAAGCCGGAACCCCGCCCGAACACCGCCTCTACATGATCTGTGACGACTGCGGCGGCGTCTTCGCCCAGCGGACGACACCCGGGCGCTCGAGCGTCTGTGGTGACTGCGGGGCGACGTTCAATCACCGCCGGGACTAAGCCGGCGATGTCGCTACTCGAGAATGCGTTCCTGAACGTTTCCAGTTGGCATCATACACTGGTCTTTCTGGCCGAAGAGTCGATACCGGTGTTTCGCGACGAGGTCGTACACCCAATCTCGCAGGCGACGCGGGAGGAAGCGAGACGGCCCGAGCAGTCGGTAGACGCCCCCGAGTAGCTGCGCGATTCGGATGACGGCCCCCGATTTGACGTAACAGTGCTCGCCTTCGATCAGGACGACCGACTCGAGGTCGTGGTCCACGAGTCCGTGGTCGGCCAATAACTCCTGGCCGACGTCGGATTGCAGCGAGGCGAAGTAGAACTGCTCGTCGGTGTCTCGAGGAACCAGAAACTGCACGAAGCCGTGACAGAGGTTACAGACGCCGTCGAAGAGCACGATCGGATCGTCGTCCGGAATCTCCGTGGCCATCGGTTGCACGACTGTTAGGTCGTCCGTTAATTCAGCGTTCCGGTCCGGGTACCGGGCGGGTGGTGAGCGACCGCGAACCGCCACACTGCGAGGAACGACAATAGGGACGCGACACTGACGAGCGACAATAGGGACGCGACACTGACGAGCGACAATAGGGACGCGATACCGGCGGGTAACGACAGGTAGTTACGCCGCGCACGTGACCCCTCGCACATGGACGCTGCGCTGATCATCCTCGACGGATGGGGACTCGGCGACGGGAGGAGCAGAGACGCCGTCGACGCGGCCGAGACGCCGAACTTCGACCGGTTGGCGGCCGAGGGCGCGTACGGGACGCTCGAGGTCGCGGGCCGACGAGTCGGCCTACCGGACGGACAGATGGGCAACAGCGAGGTCGGCCACCTCAACATCGGTGCTGGTCGGGTCGTTCACCAGGAGTACACGCGCATTTCGGACTCCATCGCGGACGGCTCCTTCCGGGAAAACAATGCCATCAACGCGGCCTTCGAGCGGGCGCGGGAAAACGGCGGACGAGTCCACTTTCTCGGCCTCGTCAGCGACGGCGGGGTTCACTCGGATCAGGCCCACCTCCACGCGCTGATCGAACTGGCGGCCGACCGTGACGTGGAGGCCGTCACCCACGCCGTTACCGACGGTCGGGATACGTCCCCGACGGGAGGTCGCGAGTATCTCTCCACGCTCGAGGCCGTCGTCGACGAACACGGGACGGGCGACGTGGCTACCGTCTCGGGCCGATACTACGCGATGGACCGCGACCAGAACTGGGAGCGAACGAAGCGCGCCTACGACGCCATCGTGAACCGCGAGGCCGACCACGAGGCGGAATCGGCTCTCGAGGCCGTCGAGAACTCCTACGAGCGGGACGTGACGGACGAGTTCGTCGAGCCAACCCGTATCGACGGCCAGCCGGCACTCGAGGACGGCGATTCGGTCGTCTGGTTCAACTTCCGTTCCGACCGGGCGCGCCAGCTCACGCGGATGCTCGCCGACATCCGTCCCGAGGACTGGACCGACGAGTTCGCGACCAGCCCGCCAGACACGGAGATCGTCATGCTGACCCAATACGACGAGACGTTCGACCTGCCGATCGCGTACCCACCCAATCAGCCCGAGCAGGTCCTCGGGGAGGTGCTCGCCGACGCGGGCAAGACGCAGCTTCGGCTCGCCGAATCGGAGAAGTACGCCCACGTCACCTACTTCCTGAACGGCGGCCGCGAGGTCGAGTTCGACGGCGAGATTCGCGAAATCGTCGAGAGTCCCGACGTGGCGACCTACGACGTACAACCCGAGATGAGCGCCCCCGAAGTGACCGAAGCGGCGGTTTCTCGTATCGAAAGCGAGGGTGGTGAGACACGCGCCGACAGCCCCGACGTGCTCGTCCTCAACTACGCCAATCCCGACATGGTCGGGCACACGGGCGACTACGAAGCGACCATCGAGGCCGTCGAAGCCGTCGACGCGCAACTGGGCCGACTCGCTGAGTCGCTCGAGCGAGCCGGCGCACACGTCTTCGTGACGGCAGATCACGGCAACGCCGACGATATGGGGACCGAAGCTGCGCCTCACACGGCACACACGTACAACCGTGTTCCCGTGGTATACGTCGCCCCTGATGGCTCGAGCGCCGGGCGATCGATCCGAGAAAACGGCACCCTCGCCGACGTCGCGCCGACGCTGCTCGAGGCGCTCGGGATCGACCAGCCCCTCGAGATAACCGGCGAGTCACTACTCGAGTGACGATACCAATTCTGCAGAAAGCGGTCACTCCCCCGCTACCTCGGGTCGATGAACTGGAACGTCGTTCCGTCGCAGTTCGGACACGATTTGTGGTTCCGAGGGGCGGGTGACGTCTCGTCTTCGGGAATGTACACGAACTCACAGTCGCTGCACTCGACGTACTCCCCGTTTGTCACACGGTTCTCACCCTGCTGTAATCGGTGTGCAGGTGACGACGCCGGTGCTCGAGACGGTGACGTCGAAGTCGCTGTAGCGAAACGTGACCTGCGTGTCGGCTTGCGTCTCGGTGAAGATAGTATCGAGGCCAGTCGGATCGACTGCGTCGTACAGTGGCGGCAACTGTGTTGGATCTGTTTGCGATGCGACTCCAACGGCGGTGACGACGGCGAGACTGGTATCGTCGACTGATGGATCGTACGAGACGCGGTAGCGTTCGTGTCGCTCGTCGAATTCGACCTCGTCCGCTGACTGCAACAAAATCGTACCCCCCTCGTCGAGGGAATCGAGTTGGCTCACACTGTATCGATGCGACTGCGACGAGTAGTTCTGACTGTTGCTTGCGTAATGCGTTTATATACTTATTCGGCCGATTCGACGATCGACCCCGCGATCAGCCGTCTGGTCCCTCGCTGTAATCTCGAGGCGACCGCCTGTCTCGTAATCCCCAACTCTTCGGCGATCTCCTCCTGTGATGCTTCGCGGGGTGAATCGTAGTAGCCTCGAGCGTACGCCAGTATCAACGCTTCACGTTGTGTATCGGTCAGGTCGGATTTGTTTCGAATCGGTGAGAGCGCGTGAAGTTGCGTGAGTTCGACGGGAATGTCTCGTTCACGGCAGTAGGTTTGAAACTCGGAGATGTCGTGTTGTTTCGTCCCCCGAAGTTCGAACGTCCACCGTTCTTCTTTCCCGATGGCCGAAACGAGTGAGACGTTCGTCTCGAGAATAGCCGTTAAAATACCCTCGTACTCGAAATTCCAGTCGATCCGGACGAACACCTTACCGTCGACGTCGTCGATGACGCGCAAGTCCTCAATGCCGGGATGCTCGATACCGCTCATCGTAATCTCAGATTCGTCGGCATTCTCGAGCCAGAAGTACGGGACGAGTACCTTGTTCGTCGGGACGACCCTGTCGAGTTCGATCCGGCCGGCGGGAAACTTCGCGAACACTTCGGCGAGCGGAAACTCACCTTCCGTTGCGACGAACGAGGCTTCGATGGCCATGAACAGCGTACGACCGAACAGCTGAAAAGTTTCGTGCAGGCCACCATCGCCCGCTCGAGTCGGTTCCCGGCCGATGGCAATTTTCGCGAACACTTTTTGCGTTCTACCGTGTGGGAGAAAACCACATGAGCGACGACGCCGACGACCACCGATTCGCGACGAACAGCGTCCACGCCGGACAGGAGGCCGACCCGGCCACGGGGGCTCGAGCGCCACCGATCTATCAGACCACCTCCTACGAGTTCGACGATACCGATCACGCGGCAGCCCTCTTCGGACTTGAGGAGGCCGGAAACATCTACTCGCGGATCATGAACCCGACGAACGCGATGTTAGAAGAGCGTATCGCGACGCTCGAGGGCGGTGTCGGTGCGCTCGCGACGGCCTCAGGAATGGCCGCATTCGACCTCGCGACGTTCATCCTCGCCGACGTCGGCGACAACATCGTCTCCGCCTCGTCGCTGTACGGCGGCACCTACACCTACCTCACCCACACCGTCGCAAAGCGCGGTATCGAGACGAAATTCGTCGACACGCTGGATTACGACGCCTACGAGGAAGCAATCGACGACGACACGGCGTTCGTCCACCTCGAGACGATCGGCAACCCCGCCCTCGTCACGCCCGACATCGAGCGCATCGCCGACATCGCCCACGACCACGACGTGCCGTTGTTCGTTGACAACACGTTCGCGACACCGTACCTCTGTCGCCCGCTCGAGCACGGCGCGGACCTCGTCTGGAACTCGACGACGAAGTGGCTCCACGGCGCGGGTTCGACGGTCGGCGGGGTTTTGGTCGACGGCGGCTCGTTCCCCTGGGAAAAGGGCGACTACCCCGAAATCTCGGAGCCGAACCCGGCCTACCACGGCGTCAACTTTTACGAAACGTTCGGCGACATGGCGTTCGCCATGGTCGCTCGAACCCGCGGCCTGCGCGACCTCGGAAACCAGCAGTCGCCCTTCGACGCCTGGACGACCCTCCAGAAACTCGAGTCGCTGCCCCTTCGAATGGAAAAACACTGCGAGAACGCGATGGCCGTCGCCGAGTTCCTCGAGGGCCACGAGAAGATTTCGTGGGTCAACTACCCCGGCCTCGAGAGTCACGAAACCCACGAGGAAGCAAGCGAGTATCTCGAAGGCGGCTACGGTGGAATGATCACGTTTGGTCTCGAGGATGGCTACGACGCGGCCGAGACCGTCTGCAACGAGGTCGACCTCGCGAGTCTGCTGGCGAACGTTGGCGACGCGAAGACGCTGATCATCCACCCGGCAAGCACGACCCACCAGCAACTCACCGAGGAGGAGAAACTGGCGAGTGGCACCACCGACGACCTCGTCCGCCTCTCCGTGGGTATCGAAGACGTCGCCGACGTGATCGCGGACCTCGAGCGAGCGATCGAACTCGCGTAGGTCGACTTCGCGTAGGTCGACTCCGTCGCCGACGTGTTATCAGGTGGACAGTAATATCCATCGTCATTAAGGTGTCGGACGTTCGAGTGGTCGCTATGGCAACCGGGCTACTCACCGAGGACGCAGCGGACCAGATCGTCACGACCTGCCGAACGGCCATCGGCGACAGCCTTCGGTCGGCGACGTACTTCGCGCGCGACGACTACCAACAACTGTACCTCCGCGACGACCTCGAGCGCGACGCCGACCTCTCGACGTTCATCGGCCACGAGTGGCGCGGCTTCAAGACCGCCCAAACGGCCTACGACGGGTCGGAACTCGGCGACTACAACTACACGATCCGCGTCTTCGACAACGGCTTCCTCATCCGCGTCACGAACGACAGCGAAGGCGTCTTCGTCACGACCGACGGACTCACCGTCAAGGACTTCGAGGAGGTCGCGACGGCGCTCAATTCGTTCCTCGACTCCCGCGAAATCGAGTAATTACCCGCGTCGACGCACTCCCTTTCTGCACCTACTCACCGCTCGAGTCGCTCGAGGGAGCCGTTCGTTTCGGAGGATGGTCGCGGTCGGCATCGTCGCCGGCGTGGCGACTCGAGTGGGTGCCGATCGGCAAGCCACAGCCGAGTTCACCGTCGGTTCCGAGCAGACGAGCGAATCGGCGGCGTTCGGCGGCGTGTTTATCGAGACTCATGCCGACGGAAAACGGCAATATCCATTGTAGTAATGCAGCCCATTTGTCGCCGAAAGCCGTGACTACGATCGTGAAACGATCTCGCCGCAGTCTGGCGATTTACCCGCTGTAACGGTTACCTTCGTGATAGTAGTTCCACGATACAGTCGGCTGACAGCGTAACACCCTTTTCGCTCACGACCCTTCGAACCCATAATGAGCACCCTTCCAGACGAAATCGCGGCCGAACTCGAGTCTCATGACTCGTTCGCGCGCGCAGACGACGCCTTCGAACTCGAAACAACCGTCTTCGAGACGCACATCGACGCCGAACCCGCCCCAGACGGGCGAGACGGCCGCTTTCACGTCACCGTCACGCTCCCTACGCTCGACGCCGCCGTCGCCGGCGAGACCGTCGCGTCAGTCGTCGAAGACGGCTGGTTCGAGACGCTCGAGCGACGACTCGAGGACGTCTACACCGTCGCCCACACCGACACCCACGACGACCCGGTCGTCGAGCGCGAGGCGAGCGACGTGACGGTCTCCCTCGAGTACACTGCCTGGGACGCCGATAAGGGAGTCGAAGACGCCAAGACACTCGTCGAGTACGTCGAAGGCACGTACGCACAGGGAATCATCCCCGGCTACGAGTACCGGGGCCCCGCCGCGACGTTACTCGAGAACGCCCAGAACCGCGGTCAGCAGGCAAGCGAGGGCGAGAGCGGCGGTATGCCGATGTAAAAACGAGTCACCGGTCACCATCCGCTTGCTCTCTATTGGGATCGGATATCAAATCGTTCAGCTGGCCGGGAGCGGGCCTCGCGCACCGCGAGCGGTGCGTGACCCAACGGAAGACACATAGAGTGTCTTCCGAGTATCGCGGCGACGTGGCCGCCACTCAATGGGGGAGGGCAGGCATTCGCCCGTTCAACGACTGCGAGCGCTCTGTTGAAGATTTTGCCGAGGGTCGGCTTCGCCGACCCGCAGCGCAAAAGGTCGGTGCTTTAGTCCATCGCGATGTACGTCTGCGTGTTCTCAATGCCCGAGATTCCCTGTATCTGGGTTGCGGCGATCTCTTTGACCGCCGCCGGCGTGTCGACTTGCGCTTTCGCGATGATGTCGACATCGCCAGCGACGATGTGGGCCGATTGGACGCCGTCGAGGTCCTGAATGCTCTCTCGCAGTCGATCCGCCTCGCCCGTGTTCGCCTTGATCATGATAAATGCTGTCACCATCAGTTCACACCTCCTGTGCTCGAGGTCGCGTCCGAGCCCGCGTTAGCACTCGCCTCCCGTTCCGACTCGCCGATCAGTAGTTGTCGAACCGTGCTCAACACGTCGTAATCTGCGAGCACTACGAGTCGGTCGCCGACCTCGAGCGAGAGGTCGTCGCCGGGCAACTCGAGTTCCTGACCGGACTTGCCGAAGGCGAGCACGGTCGCATGTGCGGGCAGTTGCAGTTCGTTGACCGTGTAGCCGTTGGTCGGGGCCTCGTCCGTGATCGTGTGTTCGACGACCTGCAAGTGGGGCGCGATATCCGCAATCGCCCGAATCGTGCCCCCGAGAAGCGCGTTTTTCGCGCTGATGGCACCCAGCCGTTCGGGGTAGATCACCTCGTCGACTTCGTCGGCGTACGTCCGATAGATGTTCTCGCGGTAGGCCTCGTCGATCCGCATGGTCGTCCGGCAGCCGTGGTGGTTGGCGATCATACAGGCCGTGAAGTTGACGTTCAGGTCGCCCGTCAGGGCCCCCAACGCGTCAGCGTCGGCTATTCCGGCCGTCTCGAGCACGTCTTCTTTCGAGCCGTCGCCGTCGACGACGGTGAACTCTTGGGAACGGGCCCGGCGAATCATCCCCTCGTCGCGTTCGATCAACGTCACCTCGTGGCCTTCGTCTCGGAGGACACGCGCCGTGCGCAAGCCGACTCGTCCTGCCCCGATAATCACGAACCGCATGGCCCGGAGTACGCTCGCCCCACCAATAAGCTTGCCCCCAATTACCATGCTAGCCGTTCAGTTTCCGCTCGAGAACGGGCAAAGCTTTTAGTCGTGTGATAGTGTACCACACCCTCGAGCGATGGTTCACGCATTTATTATGGTGAAGACGGCAGCCGGGAAATCAGAGGGGCTCCTCGAGTCGATTCGGGACCTCGAGCCAGTGTCCGACGCGCACATCGTCGCTGGCGATTACGACATTATCGTCGAGATCGACGCCGCGGAAGTCTACGATATCCTTCAGAGCGTCTCCTCGGAATTACAGAGTCTCGAGGGCGTCACGGAGACGAAGACGTACATCGCGATGGACTAAACCCAGCTTTCACCCTGCGGTCTGCCGCGCTGAGGGCAGCAAGGCGGCCGTCAGCGCGGTGTCCCTCGATGAAACCTGGACCAAACGCACTCCTCCCTCCGTTCTCTCACTCCGTTCAGTCGTTCGCTCACATCGGTCGTCGGCCCGCTCGCGGTGCGCGAGTCGCGTTCCCGGCCAGCGCATTCCGGTCGGTTGGGACGTTACTCGCCACCAATCGCTTCTGCCAGCACCTCTCGCACTTCCTCGAGCACCGCGTCCGGCTCCTGGCTCGCGTCGACGCGAACGAATCGCTCGGGCTCGCGCTCGAGCAATCGTTCGTAGTTCGCGTGGACCGACTCGAGGTACTCGACGCGTTCGAACTTGTTCGTCGCGCCCGCACGTTCGGCGGCCGTCTTCGGGTCGACGTCGAGGTAGAGCGTCAGGTCTGGCGGTCTGGAGAACGGTTCGTGGACGTCGACGACGTACTCGAGGGGGTCGTCGACCGCGAGTCGGTCGGACGCGTCGAGGGTCGCGCCCTGATAGGCGAAGCGGGAGTCGGAGTAGCGATCGGAGATCACGAGGTCGCCGCGCTCGAGGGCGGGTTCGATCTTCCGGGAGAGGTGGTCGGCGTGGTCTGCGGTGTAGAGAAACAGTTCCGCGAGCGAGTCCGCGTCGTCGTCTCCGATCGATCGGTAGACGGCGTCGCCGTACCAGGAGTCGTTCGTCGGTTCGCGGGTGAACGTCGCGTCGGGATAGGTCTCCTGAAGCGCCTCCCAGACGGTCGTCTTGCCGCTGCCGTCTAGCCCCTCGAGCGTGACCAGCATGCTCGCACCTCTGGGAGAGAGCTACTTATTCCAATCCATCGAGTTGCTGGGTTGGGTCCTCGAGTCACCTGTGAGTGTAAAGCGTCAACCAGCTATTTACCGTTGCACGGGATAGCGTCCCCGTATGCAGGTCCTCGTCGCCGGCGGAACCGGCTTTATCGGAACGGAACTCTGTGCGGAACTCGACGAACGCGGCCACGACGTGACGGCGCTCTCGCGCAACCCGGATGAGGGCGACCTTCCTGTCGACGTCTCGCGCGTGAGTGGCGACGTCACCGACTACGATTCGATCGTCGACACCGTCGCGGACTCCGACGCAATCGTCAACCTCGTCTCGCTCTCGCCGTTGTTCCAGCCACCGGATGGCCTCGATCACGAGACCGTTCACGCGGGCGGGACGGCGAACCTCGTCCGCGCCGCCGAGGAACACGACGTCGAACGATTCCTTCAGATGAGTGCACTCGATGCTGACCCGAACGGTCCCACCGACTTCATCCGCGCGAAAGGCCGTGCCGAAACACTCGTCACAGACTCTCGCCTCGAGTGGACGATCGTTCGTCCCTCGGTCGTTTTCGGCGACGGCGCGGAGTTCCTCGAGTTTACGAAACTGGTCACGACCCCGTACGTCACCGGGTTGCCGGGTGGTGGCGAGACGCGGTTTCAGCCGATCTGGGTCGGTGATCTCGTTCCCTTGCTCGCGAGTGCCCTCGAGGACGCGCGTCACGTCGGCCAGCGCTACGAACTCGCCGGGCCACAGATCGTGACGCTCGCGGATGCCACGGAACTGCTCTACGAAGCCGAGGACCAGTCGGTCACGATCCTCCCGATTCCGAGTGCGCTCGCGAAAGTCGGACTCAAAGCGGTCGGCCCCGTCCCGTTCGTTCCGTTCGGTCCGGATCAGGCGCGTTCGCTCGAGTTGGACAACACGGTCGTCAGCAACGACGTGACGGCGTTTGACGTGACAGAAGACGACCTGCAGACGCTCGGTGCGTACCTTGGATTGAACGGTCACGGACAGTGGGACCCACAGCGACTGTCCGCCTGAACCGCGAATATAAAAGATCCCCAACATAACCTGCGATCGCCTCGAGTTCCCGGCCATGTGTGCAATGGGACAGTATAAAGCAACGGACCAGTGTCGCTATGAGGGCGTTTCTCGAGCCCATTTCGAGCGTTCAACGGCGCGCTTGCCCCCAGTTTCTTCGAACACAAAACGAGAGCAGACATTCACGCCAACAAAAGATTTATGTCCTTAATCACTCTGGTTCCAATTCAACGGAGCCCCCTGACAAATAATGAAGTTGGCGATGATCGGATTCGGACAGGCCGGTGGCAAGATCGTCGATCGATTCCTCGATTACGACGATCGGACGAACAGCGGAATCGTCCGTGCGGCGCTTGCCGTTAACTCCGCGAAAGCGGATCTCATCGGTCTCGAGAATATACCACAGGAGAATCGCGTACTCATCGGCCAGGCCCGCGTGAAGGGCCATGGCGTGGGTGCAGACAACGAACTCGGCGCGGAAATCGCCGAGGAGGACATCGACGAGGTCCAGAACGCAATCGACCAGATTCCGACCCACGAGGTCGACGCATTCTTGGTCGTTTCCGGAATGGGTGGCGGCACCGGATCCGGCGGCGCGCCGGTCCTCGCGAAACACCTCAAACGGATCTACACGATCCCAGTCTACGGACTCGGCGTGCTGCCGGGAACCGACGAAGGCGGGATCTACACGCTCAACGCGGCTCGCTCGTTCCAGACGTTCGTTCGCGAAGTCGACAATCTACTCGTCTTCGACAACGATTCCTGGCGACAGACCGGCGAGTCCGTCGAGGGTGGCTACGACCAGATCAACGAAGAGATCGTCCGTCGGTTCGGCATTCTCTTCGGTGCGGGCGAAGTCAGCGGCGATCAGGAAGTCGCCGAGAGCGTCGTCGACTCCTCGGAGATCATCAACACCCTCTCGGGTGGTGGTGTCTCGACCGTCGGCTTCGCGAGCGAGGACGTCGAGGTCAATACGGGCGGCGGCCTCCTCTCGCGCTTTACCGGCGACAGCGGTGGGAACACCGACAATTTGGACGCTGCGAACACGACGAACCGAATCACGAGCCTCGTTCGTAAGGCCGCACTCGGCCGGCTGACGCTACCCTGTGAGATCGAAGGCGCAGAGCGTGCGTTGCTCGTCGTCTCCGGGCCATCGGAGTACCTCAACCGAAAAGGCATCGAGCGCGGGCGGAAGTGGCTCGAGGAGGAAACCGGCAGCATGGAAGTCCGTGGTGGAGACTTCCCGCGCGAGGAGCCGGAAGTGGCTGCGGCGATACTGCTTTCGGGTGTCACGAACGTGCCACGGATCAAACGCCTGCAGCAGGTTGCGATCGAGGCCCAAGACAACATGGATGACATCCAGAAAGAGAGCGAAGAGAACTTAGAAGAACTCGTCGAAGACGACGAGGACGAACTCGAGCCGCTGTTTTAGGCTCGAATTCGTCCGGTGCGATGACGCCAGCGGCCGCATTCGTGTCGGGGGGCACGATCGTGGTCGAACGGTGGGTTGTGGCGTCATAGGGTCGGTCGTAACTGGTTACCGGTCAGTCGCCAGAGCGGGTGGTGACTGACTGGAAATGACTTACAACCGACCCTATCACTTGTTTTTGGTACTCGAGAGCGACGCGACAATTCGTCTCCGACGTGTTTTTGCCCGCGTCGTCCCAATCGATCGATCAATGCACGTCGTCGTGCCGTTCGCCGCCGCCGACCCGAAGACCCGACTCGAGTCGCTGTTGTCCCCAGCGGAGCGCTCGCGACTGGCTCGAGCGATGCTCGCGGATGTGGTGGAGACGGTCGTCGAGACGGGCCACGAGGTGGTGATCGTGTCGACGACGCCCCTCGAAACGACCACGCTGGATCTCGAGGGACACGTCCTCGAGTCGGTTTCCGTCGATGTCGACGAGCGAGCGCTCTCCGACGCGGTCAACGCTCGCCTTCCGGGTGGAGACGAGCGAGAGCAAGACGCCGCCGCTCAGAACGGCGAAATTGATGGGGTTGCGGTCGTCATGGCCGATCTCGCACTCGCGACGACCGACGCGCTCGAGCGACTGTTCGGCGCGGACGGCGACGTGGTCGTCGCTCCGGGTCGTGGTGGCGGAACGAACGCACTCGTCGTCCGTCACCCAGCGTTTCGAGTCGACTACCACGGGGCGTCCTATCTGGACCACTGCGAGGAAGCGTCCAACGGTGGGGCGACACTCGAGACGGTCGATTCGTTTCGTCTCGGCACGGACATCGACGAACCCGAGGACCTCGTGGAGGTGCTCGTCCACGGATCGGCGTCGAATCGCACCCGCTCTTGTCTTCGCCGACTCGGATTCGAACTCGAGCGCTCGAGTGGTCGCGTCGGAATCGCTCGAGCAACGCCTTCCTCGACTGAATAGGACCACCTCCACTGGCCGTCGTACGATGTGAAGCGCTTATGTGTCGAGCCACGGGAATTCGAGGTAATGTTTCCCGGGGCGAGCGAGTACGGTGTCGATCTGACGGTCGAGGAGACGGCGGTCGACGACCTCTGTGCGGTGACTCCCGACGACGTCGACGCACCGCCGGAATTGACCTTCGCACGGAACGTCTTCATCCCGCTGACGACGGCCTGTCGCTACACCTGCACGTACTGTACGTACTTCGACGCACCGGGACAGGCTTCGCTGCTCAGCCTCGAGGAGGTCCGAGACATCTGCAAGCGCGGTGCTGACGCAGGTTGTACGGAGGCGCTCTTTACGTTCGGCGACGACCCGGACGAGCGCTACACCGAGATTCACGAGCAACTCTCCGAGTGGGGCTACGACTCGATTCACACCTACCTGCGCGCGGCCTGCGAGGTCGCCCTCGAGGAGGGGCTCTTGCCTCACGCCAATCCGGGCGACCAGACCCGCGAGCAGATGGAGACGGTCGCCGACGTCAACGCCAGCATGGGTGTCATGCTCGAGACGACGGCCGAGGTCGACGCTCACGCTGGCCCCCGACAGAAAGAGCCGGGACAGCGACTCCGGACGATCCAGACCGCGGGTGAACTCGACGTCGCGTTCACGACGGGCATTCTCGTCGGCATCGGCGAGACGTGGCGCGACCGCGCGGAGAGTCTCCTCGCCATCCGCGAGATGCACGAGCGCTACGATCACGTTCAGGAGGTGATCGTCCAGCCCGTCGTCGACAACGAGCGCTGGTCGGACGGCTCGCCTGCCCTCGAGGCGATGCGACGGGTGACGGCGATGGCCCGCGTCGCCCTCCCCGAGGAGATTTCGGTCCAAGTGCCGCCGAACCTCGCGCCCGCTCGAGAGCTAATTGACTGCGGCGTCGACGACCTCGGCGGGGTCTCGCCCGTCACGGACGACCACATCAACCCCGACTACAAGTGGCCCGCGCTGCGCGAACTCGAGGAGATCGCTGCCTCCGCGGCCCTACCACTCGGCGAACGGCTGCCAGTGTACGAACGATTCCTTCCAGACGACCTGCGAACCGACGCGTTCGACGGCGTGGCTGCTGACGGAACCGTCGGCGCGAGCGGGAATCGGAACCCGAACGCAGATCGCGAGTGGATTTCACCGACGATTCGTGACGCACTCGCGGCCGACGACGAGGCTGGTGAGCGCTATCGGTCGGTACTCGAGCAGTCGGCTTTGCCCCTCTGAGGAGTAACGCGGCCGATGGTAGCTGGCAGGTGTTCGTTTCTGATACCGACGGACGGCGTTACGAACAGGAGAAACCGCCGTCGACGACGAGTGCGTGGCCGGTGATCCAGTCGGCCTCGTCGCTCGCCAGGAACAACATCGCATTGGCGATATCTTCGGGTTCGCCGAGACGTTTCAGGGGGTAGTACCGGGACATCTCCTCTTTGGTCGCCTCCCACTCCTCTTCGGTTCGGTTACTTCGGGGCATCGCTGTATCGGTGACGCCCGGGCAAACCGCGTTGGCGCGCACGCCGTGTGGACCGACCTCCGACGCGACCGTCCGCGTGAAGTTGACGATGGCTCCTTTCGACAGCGAGTACGCCCCGAGTTGTGGCGCGCCGATGACGCCGGCCAGCGACGCGGTGTTGACGATCGCTCCGGAGCCCTGGTCTTTGAACTGCGGAATAACTGCCTGACAGCCGTTCCAGACGCCCTTTACGTTCACGTCGATCACGTGATCTCGTTCGCTCTCCTCGATTTCCTCGATCGACGCGCGCTGGTGGCTCACCCCCGCGTTGTTCACCATGATGTCGAGTCCGTACTCCGCGATTGTCTCGTCGACCGCCGCCTGCACCCCCGCCGCGTCACAGACGTCGACCTCGAGTGCCGCCCCCTCGTGCCCCTCTTGCTCGAGTTGCGCGAGAGTCTCCTCGGCCGATTCGCCGTCGATATCTGCCGCGACGATCGTGGCGCCTTCTTCGGCAAAGCGCATGGCTGCTTCTCGTCCGAGTCCGGAGCCGGCTCCCGTGATAAATGCTGTCTTGTCTTCGAGTCGCATACTCTCTGCTCCGAGAACATCCTACAATAAAGTGCCGGCGTGTGCCAATATTTCCCACAGATATGATCGACGCGAGAACGACCCTGCGAATGGTTCGGAACTGGGCGGTGAGAGTCGAGACGCGGACCGCTCGAGGGCGTCAGTCGTCCGCTGGCGTGACTTGTTCCTCGGTCGAAAGTAGCGGGGTGCCGTCGGCCTTCGGCCCGAGTCGTGGGCCGATCGGCGACTCGTCGGGGTCGACGATTCGGCGGGTCTCGTAATCTGTCGATCGTTCGACCGGGACTCGCCCGACCGAAGTGATCAGGTCGGCGTAGTCCGCGAACGATCGATACTCGCCGTACTCGCCGCCCGCGCGCTTGGTAATCTCCTCGGAGAGAATCGTCCCCATGAAGTCGTCCGCGCCACAGGAGAGCATCTTCAACCCCTGCTCGTCGCCGTACTTGACCCACGAGGATTGGATATGATCGACGTTGTCGAGAAAGAGCCGTGAGACGGCGATCAGCAGTTCGTCCTCGTCGGTGCTCGCGCCGCCGGAGACGACGTCGTGTTCGAAGAGAGGGGTGTTCTGGTGGACGAACGAGAGCGGGACGAACTCCGTGATCGCGCCGTCGACGCGCTCTTGAAGGTCACGCACCCGCTTCAGGTGTAGTGCGCGGTGGGCCTCGTTCTCCACGTGTCCGTACATCATCGTCGCCGTCAGCCCCATGCCGACGTTCGCGGCCGCCTCCATGGCCTCGAGCCAGCCGCCGGTATCGATCTTTCCCGGGCAGATGACGTCTCTGACCTCGTCGACGAGGATTTCGGCCGCCGTCCCAGGAACCGTATCGAGACCGGCGTCGTGGAGGCGACTGTAAACCTCCTCGTAGGACCACTCCGTGCCTCGTCGAGCGTGGTAGCCCTCCTCGGGCGTCATCGAGTGGACGTGGACGCCGTCGACGCTCATCGCGTCCATCTGCTCGACGTAGGTGCCCGGATCGGTCGCGTACCGCTCTGGGGGCTTGTAATTGACCGCCTTAGGATCGGGGTGGGCCTCGAGAATCTCTCGGTGTTCTTCGTCGAGTGCGAACGCGGGGTGTAGCCCGGAAACCGAGGTAACCTCGTAGATGCCGCGATCGACGGCGTCGGAGACGATCTCGCGGGACTCCGCTGGCGTCTTGGTGAACCCGGCCGTCTCCACCTCGGCGTCGCGTTCGAAGGTGTGTGCGGCGTCCTTGAAGTTACAGAACAGACAGCCGACGTTACAGGCCGTCGTAACGTTGTTGTTCAGGTTCGCGACGAAAGTGACCTCCTCGCCGACGACGTCTGCGCGTCGCCGGTCGGCAGCCTCGAGCACCTGTTCTTTGCGGGTTCGGTTGATTCCCTCGTCGTCCGTTCCCGTCGTCAGTAGTGCAATCGCGTCGTCGACCGTGAGTCGGTCGCCGGCGCGTGCGTTCGCCAGTGCGTTCTCGAAGGACTGGTCGGTCTCGGGGACGTGCTCGAACGTCAGATCTGCCTCGGTCACCGGGCGCTCCATCGAGGAAGCAATACCCGCACAGTGAGAAAAGGGTGATGGATTGTCGTGTCCCTCACCGGAAAGTCGGGACTGTCTCTCCCGAATAGCGGAGAATTATGCCGACGAGTGGTCGAATCGCGTCGGACCTTCCGAAACAATGAACCCGTGTGAGGCTCAGCACGTGATAGGAATGGAACGCTCGCCGACTGGTAGGGGACGATTTCGACGGGACGAAACGGCGTACATCGTGGGAGCGATTTCGGGTGCGCACTTTCTCTCGCACATCTACTTGCTCGCGTTCCCGCCGCTGTTTCCGTTGTTAGGAGCCGAGTTCGATCTGACGACCGGCGAACTCGGACTGCTCGTGACGGCGATTTACATCCCGACGCTCGTCCTCCAGATTCCCCTCGGCGAACTCGTCGACCGAATCGGGGCGAAACGCATCCTCGTTGGCGGCCTCGTCGTGACCTCACTCGGGATCACGCTCGCCGGCGCGGCGACCTCCTACTGGATGTTGCTCGCGTTCGCGCTCCTCTCGGGCGTCGGTCAGTCGGTCTTTCACCCCGCCGACTACGCGTTTCTCGAGAGCGTGACGACCGAGTCGAACCAGGGGAAGGCGTTCAGTTTGCACACGTTCGGGGGCTTCGCTGGGTTCGCCGCCGCGCCGGTGTTGCTCGGCGGAATCGGGATCAGGTACGACTGGCAACTGGCGCTGTTCGTCGCCGGCTCGCTCGGATTCCTCTACGCTGCGGTCCTCGCAGTCACTGCCGCACCAGTGTACCGCCGGCAGATCCACACTCGCGAGACGAACGGCGGACGCGACGACGGTGGCATCGCGAGTGAACTCGAGACCGACAATCCGATCGACGAGCGGACGACCGAGTCAGATTCGAGCGAGCCGAGTACCACTGAATCGACCACCCCCGGATCGACGCTCCGCCAGACCGCGGCCCAACTTCTTCAGCCCCGCCTGCTCGTCGTCTTCGTGTTCTACCTGCTCTCGATGATGGCGATCGTCGCGTTGCAGTCGTTCACGACGGTGTTCGCCGTCGACTCGCTCGGTTTCGACGACGCGAGCGCGAACAACGTACTGACCGCGTACCTCGTCGGCACCGCAGTCGGCGTCATCGCGGGCGGGCCGCTGGCCGATCGCGTGCCGTTCCAGCCCGTCCTCGTGGGTGCGTTCGCCGTCGCCGCCGTCGGCACCGTCGCTGCGGTCGCCGTCGCGCCGAACATGACCTTCGTCGTCGCCGCCGTCCTCTTCGCGTTCGTCGGTGCAGCGATCGGTATCGCGTTACCCTCGAGGGATACGTTCGCGACGACCATGGCCGAGGCCGGTTCGACCGGCAAGAGCTTCGGCTTCTTCTTCACCGGACTCTCACTCGGTGCCGTTTTGAGCCCGGCGGTTCTCGGGGCGCTCATCGACGTGACGTCCGTGCTCGTCGCCTTCCTCGTCGTCGCCGGTATCCTGCTCGTCGCCGCCTCGGTGATCGTCGTCGTTTCCGTGCTCGGCTTGCTCGAGGGTCCCTCTAACGACCAGAACGACGCGTCCCCTCGGTAACCGCAGTCGTGTTTCGGTAATGGCGGCGTGTCGGGGCGGTGTTTTCCCGGCGATCACTCGAGTCCGCGACAGATACTGAAACCTTCTTACGGTCCGGACACGGCAACTGAGGTATGAACTGCGGCGGCGGCCACGATCAGAGGTGTCACACGTGACGAGCGTCAAGGAGTTCCGAATCGACGAGGCGGCGACGGCCGACGAACTCGGCCGGGGGACGTTCGTCTTCACCGACGCGTACTCGGTCTTCGACTGGGGGAAGATGCCCGATCAGATCCCCGAGAAGGGAGCGAGCCTCTGTGCAATGGGGGCGTACAACTTCGAACTGCTCGAGTCCGAGGGCGTGGCGACCCACTACCGCGGCGTCCTCGAGCAGGGCGAAGTCGTCCCCCTCGAGGAAGCGTCGCGTCCGCCCTGGGAGATGGCGATCGACCTCACGCAGGTGCCCGACCTGCCGAATGACGGCCGCGAGTACGACTACGATCACTACCACGAGGCCGCCGGCGAGAACTACCTGATCCCCCTCGAGATCGTTTTCCGAAATCGGGTCCCTATCGGCTCGAGCCTCCGCCGACGAACCGATCCGGCGGATCACGGCCTCGCCTTCGACGAGTGGCCCGAGGGGGTCGTCGAACTCGACGATCCGATCGTCGAATTCTCGACGAAGTACGAGGAGGGCGACCGCTACCTCGAGCGCGAGGAAGCCGACGCCATCGCCGGTCGCGCCTCGATTTCGGACCTCGAGTCGCTCGCTCGAGAGGTCAATCGGATCATCACCGAGCAAGCCGAATCGGCCGACCTGGTTCACGAGGATGGCAAGATCGAGTGTCTGTACTACCAAGGCGAGATTCGCGTCGCCGACGTCGTGGGCACCTTCGACGAGAACCGATTCAGCTACGAGGGGACTCAACTCTCCAAGGAGGTTCTCCGGCAGTATCACAAGCGAACCCAGCCAGAGTGGGTGCAGGCCGTCAAAGACGCGAAAGCCGAAGCCAAAGAGACCGACGTAGCGGACTGGAAATCGCTCTGTGAGGCGGACCCAGACCCACTCGAGGATGACGTCATCGAACTGGCTCGCAACCTCTACTGTGCCGGCGCGAACGCCTACACCGGCCACGAACTGTTCGACGCGCCGCCGCTCTCGAGTGCGATCGGTGCGGTTCAGCGGTTGTAATTTAGGGCCCGACCGTCGGCTATTCACTCCCGTGTGTAATACACCCAGCATTCGAGTCCGACGTATCCCACCAGGAGCGAAAATGCGATTGCACCGACGAACAGTGATGGGGCTGTCCCAGCGACGGGCATCGTTTCGACGGCGGCAGCAATTCCACCCCTGATCGGAACGAGCGCACTGAGTGCGAGTAAAACAATTACTCCGACGAGTCTGTACCGTCGAACGAAACGCGCGGGCCTCGAGGTCCCATATCGGTCGACAAACCCGAGTCCGATTCCGAACGAGAGGCCGATAACCCATCCACCGAGAGCGACAGTGAGGGGGCTTCCAACTGGTCCGTAGCCCAATGAATAGAGAAACCCACCGTAACAGACGACGAGAACGAGAAGGATACCGAGACGCCGTTGCGTTGATTTGGCCGGATCTACCGTGTGTTCTGTTGTAGTACTATTTACTGTCATATTGTGCGATGATTTGCGTTATCTGTCGCGAAAGCCTTTCAAGCGAAGTCATTCCGGCAGCAGTTCCAACCGTTCCTAACACAAGCTGATTATCGTCCCATTCGATATTACCTATTATAAATACACGGTGGATGTGAAGCAAAGAGCAATTAATAGTATCGTTGTCTGACGCCATTGAGCCCTCTACGTTCTCATAGGTATTTGCTATCACAGCACAATATATCTACTTCGTCGCCGCGAAAAGTAATACTCATTTGCTCCGGCGAAAAACTACCATTCGAGCACCAATGACCCTCGCTGCAAGTGGAACCGTCGCGAGTATCGTTCCGTTCGACCCAACGTACGGTATCACCGTCGTTGCAAGCGTCATGCTTGCCGTCTTCGTCCTCGGGATGGTCGCCTTCGCACTCGCTCCCGTCTTCTCCTCGTGGGGCGGTCAGACGAGCGGAGCCGCCGCCGCGGCCACGCCCGACGCAGAGCCAAGCGACGACTAATTCTTCGCGACCAATTGCCGTCACTCCTCGAGACGAGAGCGCCGGCCCGCGTACTGATTCCCCGCTCGAGCGAGTGCGCTCGCGACCCGAATCGGTTCTGGTCGCCCGCCCTCAGGAGTGAACGCCCGCACGACCGTCGCGGCGTCGCTCGCATCACAGCCGAGGTGACGGACGTAGACGGTTTCGTCGGTAACTGACACGGACCGTCGCGGCGGCAGCGCGCGGTAACGCTCGAGTCTGTCCTCGAGAGACGCACCGCTGAAGGCATCGCGGAGTCCTGCCTCGAGGCCGTCGCTCTCTTCGAACGTAACGGCGATCACTGGCCGGTCGGCTCGCTGATGGATGTGTGCGAGGTCGAGAAGGTTGTACCACGCGGGGGCGACGCTGCCGACGAGCACGTACTGGACGTCCGGCCGGACACACTCCTCGAGCAGCGAGCAGACGGCGTCCGTCGCGTCGGTTCCACCGACAGCACACGACCGAAAGGCGGCGTCTTCGACGACTCGATCACGACGGACGACGACGCCGGCGAGGGTGCTTCGCTCGTCGCTCGGCCCGACCGATTCGGCGATTCCCAGCGCCCGCACCCCGGGCTTCATCACTCCTCGTCTTTGATGTCCTCGAGTCGATCGAGTAACTCGTCGCTCGAGGCACCGTTTTCGAACTCGATCGTCCCGTCGTGGTTGTTTTCACTGGATTGTACCGCTTCCTCGTCGTCAAAGTCGGCGTCTACTTCCTGTTGCTCAGATTCGTCGTAACTCCCAAAACCCATACGGGTATCACTACGTCTTTCCGGGTGAAAAATCTCGTGGTCAGTTCGTTCACACGCCGGCCGGGTCGTCGCGGTCGGAGCCAGCGGGTTGGACCGTCCGCAGCCTCTCCCGGACGGCACCATTTTGAGGCCGGCCCTCGAGTCGCCACGTATGGACGTTCATCACGTCACGGCAGATGCGGAGACGTTCACCTGCAACGCCTTTCTCGTCCTCGGCGAGGAGACGACGCTCGTCGACGCCGGCGCGTGGGACGGCGTCGTCGACGAGATCCAGTTGTACACGGACGAGGTCGATAGCGTCGTTCTCACCCACCAACACGGCGATCACGTCGCCCAACTCGAGGCCGTCGTCGACGCCTTCGATCCCGACGTGTACGCCTACGACGACCATCCGACGCGAACGCACGAGATTAGCGACGGCGACACGGTGGCGATCGGTGACGACGAGTTCGACGTGGTCTACACGCCCGGCCACGCGGACGACCACGTCTCGTTCGTCTCCGAGTCGTCGCTCTTCTCGGGCGACGTCGTGGTTCACGACGACGGCGCGTTCGACTACGGCAGTTTCGGTCGGACGGATATGGCAGGGCAATCCCGCGAGCGACTGATCGAGAGCATCGAGACGCTCCTCGAACGGCTGCCCGACGGAATCGAACACATGTACGCCGGTCACGGCGGCCTCTTTCACGGCGACGTCCGGGACGTCGTCGAAACCGCTCTCGAGCGCGCGAGCGAACGCGACCCGAAGTATCCTGACGAGTAAGCGTCGGGGTGGGTGTCATCTCGACGGAGACATTCACACATCGTTGACACTCATCTGCCCTCAGAGAGGGCCCTCGAGCGAACCACTCACGCGAAATTCCGATTTCGAGGCCAATTCGATCGGTGCAACAGTTTTCAATCGGTTTTCACCGTCCTGTACCGTTTGGAACCTGTTCAACTACCGAAAAGAATACGGTATTGCGGCAATTTTTAGTGTGCATGGCTCAAGACAAGAGCGACGGGTCCAACACTGACGGCGGATGTGAGTTACTGTCATCCATGGGTGGGGACACGGAGACGTATCGTCGGTTGGGACTTCTCCTGGACGTTCTGTCGAACTGCCACCGTCGGTTTGCCCTGTATTATTTGCTCGAACACGAGGTCGCGACGGTCGAAGAAGTAACCCAAAATCTCGTGAGAGAGTATCAGGAACGACCGTCGCTCGAGCACGGGGGTGGCGACTTCGACGCCGTCCACACCGCGCTCGTACACGGTACTCTGCCAAAACTGGCGGGCGCGGGTATCGTCGAGTACGACACTCGAAGCCAGATGGTCCGTTACCGACGCTGTTACACCGAGTTGCCGTCGCTTCTCGCGGCGTGTGCGACACTCGAGGGCGTTTCTGTCTCCGTCGAATGAGACGTGCTGGCGGACGATTTCCCGCCGTATGACCACTCCGCGTCGGCTGGTGCACGACGCGAACCGAACGGAGTCCTGTCGGTCGTAGCTGTTGTGAGAAGTCGAAAAGATCGCTGCTGCCGGATTATGCTGCGCGGGCTTCTTTCGCCTTCGGTCGGAGGTTCTTGTAACCACACTTGCGGCAACTGTCCGCACTCTGGGAGTTGCGGGCGTTACAGCGCATGCAGATCATTTTCTCGAGCGTTCGTTTTTCTGCGGCGTCGAAACTGGCCATACCGCTTCGTTTGCCTGTCGACCATATAACCGCTGTGGTCCGACACTCCCCCGACGGGGGAACTCGCGAGGACGGCCGAACGCGACTCAGGGTTCGTCCGTGGCGTTCGACTCGTCGGCAGGCTCCTCGTCTGCCAGATACTCGTCTTGGACGGCGACGACGTCACTCGAGTCGCGACACTCGCTGTAGCGTCGGAGGGGCTCTTCGTTGAGCGTCAAAAACGTCTCGCCCCAGCGAAACGGCTCGAGGAGGGCTTCGGCCCGCTCGTAGCGATCGAAGATACAACACGCCCCGGCGAGGGCTTCGACGGTCGTCAGCTGAAACGGGCGACCGTAGTTGATCGGATTCGCCGCGACGAGGAAGGGGAGCGCCCGATGGACGCCGTTCATCCGAAACGAGGCCGCCTCGGCGGACTCCCAGGAACAATCGAGTGCCACGAGCGTCCCGAGTCCGTCCTCGAGATCGGCCGGCGAGAGCGCCTGCTCGGCGTGGGGATTCAACACGACGCCGTAGGGTACTTGCTCCATCCGCCGGTAGAGCGTCGCCTCGTCGAACTTCTCGAGTCGACGGGCGGTACACTTCTTCGGGTCGTCGTCGCCCTCGTAGTAGACGTGACACTCCACGCTCTCGGATACGATCGGACCCGGGAAAAGCCAGTCGATAGCCGTACCCACCGGTTCAGGGAGCGGCGTTGGTATCTACCATCGAGTGAAACCCCGCACCCCATCGATCCGAGTCCCCGAGTCACGACTCACACGGCCTGCTGTAACGATTTACCGGCGAAACCGCGACCATCCTGCGGTTGCGCCAGAACTGACGTACAGTCGGCCGTATCAGGCTTCGTGAATCGTCTCGCCGCGATTCAGACGCGCCGCGATGGAGAACGTTTGATCCGCCTCGCGCCGTGTCGGAAAGTGCGCAGCCATGTAGCGAGCGCTCGCGATCAGCGGAACCCGGCGTCTCTGCTCGAGGTCGATCGTCGACGCGTCGTCTCGAGCGTCCTCGCCGTCGTTCGCCCGTTCCTCGACGAGTTCGGCCTGTCGGAACGCCGCCTCGAGGTTTTGGAGCGTGTGGAATCCAGCGTCCTCGCGCAGCAGTCCGTGACCCAGTGTGCGTCGGAGCGCGTCTGTCTCACCGTCGCAATCGTAGAATTCGGCGACGAGCCGCCCGGCTTCGTTCACGTCGCCTTCGGTGTCGAAGGTCTCGAGGAGGTCGACGAGGATCGCCTCGGTGTCGCGGCCGCTGTCGTTGTCACCGGGTTCGGGAATCGGCGCGGGCGGCGTGTTGAGGAATCGATCGAGGTAGATCGAGATGGCTGCGTCGAAGATTCCGCGGTAGCACTCGATCGCGTCCGTTCGTCGTGCCGATTGCTGGAGCGCGTTCGCGTACGTAAACGTGTGGTGGACGGTGTTCCAGTCGGTGAACTCGTTCGCAGTGCCGAACTGGGCGACACGCGTCGCGGCGGCGTAGGCGACTTCGCTGGCCAGGTCTTCGGTCGTCGCTCCCGCGCTGACGGCGTCGGCGAGCGCGTCGACGATGGCGTCGGGATCGTCACTGCGCAGCGTCTCCTGAAATGCAGCGGGCGGCGACCAGGTTTCCCCCGCGGGCGCCTCCGCCGCGGCCAACTCCTCGAGGCCGCTCGTTTCCGTCACGTCGCCGCCGTAGACGTCCTCGAGCGCCGCGACGAGATCGACGGGGTGGCGCCACGACGAGCGCTCGTCGCTGCGGTCGCCACTCACGAGCGGCTCGATCAGACTCGGTAGGATCTCGTCGGCGTTCTCCCAGCCGACGTGCTCGAGGCTCTCGAAGGCCTTGTTGATGAAGTCGAGGACGTGTCCGGTCGAAAGATACGGGTGGTCGGTCGCGGCGGCGACGAGTACTTCTGTGACCTCGGATTCGGTACGGCCCGACGCCACGGCGGTGCGGAGACACCGTTCGGCACCGTCGCGGTCGCGAACTTCGACGCAGTCGCGGAACCACGATTTCAATCGGTCGAAGTCGACGTCCTCGGTCGAAAAGGAGGGTTGTCCGAAGCGCGGCGGTTCACCCGCACAGTCGCTCGCGACGTGGCGAACGCCCATGTACAGGGCGCGTTTTCGATCGATCGGCTCGAGGTCGTCGATCACGTTCGCCATACACCCGAGGATGGTAAGCCCGGGCCCCCAGCCTGACTCCCGATATCGCGTCCCGAACTGGAGGGTCGTCGCCATGGGCTCCCGGTAGTCGACGTCAGCATCGAGCAGTCCGATCGCCGACTTCGCGGTGACGAGTCGGAGGTTCTCCTCGAGGCCGGTCTCGAGGCGCGTCGTCCAGTGTTTTTCAGGCGGTAACTCGCGTGAGGGATTCGGATTTACGTAGACGGTGCCGTCTCGAATCTCGACCGGATACGTTTGAACGTCGTCGGCCCACGGATCGAACGTATCGCCACAGGAGAGTTCGAACCGCGCGTGGTGCCAGTGGCAGGTGAGAATACCGTCGTCGACGGTGCCCTCGACCAGCGGGAACCCCATATGTGGACAGCGATTGTTCACTGCCCGCACCTCGCCTTCGTGGGAAAATACGGCGAGTGGGGTTCCGTCGATACTCACCAGTTCGCGCCCCGCCTCCTCGAGGTCGGCCAACGAGACTGCCGCGTGAAACCCGTCTTCGGACGACATACGTTACCTGTTGACACGAACCGGCGTAAGTGTTCGCTGTAATCAGTTATCGGACGCAGGTCGATCACCGGGGAGTCGGGTTTTCCGAGTACGTCAGGACGAAGAGACGGTCGCTCGAAGTGCCACGCTTTTGGCGCTCGCGCTCGAACCGTTTCGACGATGGACCCGGCCGCCCTCGTCCGGCGCTACTACGACGCGCTCGATCATCACGAGTACGAGACGCTCGAGGACGTGCTCTCCCCCGAGTTCGTCCAGCGACGCCCCGACAGAACGTTCGAAGACCGGGAGCAATTCGTTCGGTTCATGCGCGAGGACCGACCGAACCCCGACACCAGCCACGACCTCGAGACCGTCGTCGCCGACGGCGACCACGTCGCAGTCAACGGTCGCGTTCTCGACGATGGTGCGGTCTTGCTCGAGTTCGCGGACGTGTTCGCCCTCGGAAACGGGCAAATCACGCGGCTCGAGACGTACTCGCGATGACAGTGAGTGCCTCGAACAGCCGTTAGCAGAAGTGGACCCAGTACGTGTGCCCGTTCGCGCAGGTCACCTTCCGTTGCTCGCCGAACGCTGCGACCGAGTGGCTGGTCTCGAGGTCGACGTCCTCGTCGGGAACGTCGATACTGGTCAGTACGTCACAATGGTAGCACTCGACCTGACGTGTCGCTGTGAGTTGCATTCGTGTCCACCGTGCTAAACTTTGACTCGGCAGTATATAACAAATTTTCAGGCGCGCTGGAGACACTTCGAAACTGGCCCGTTGACCGACTGTTCGCCCGACCCGTGACACGGCCTCGAGTCTCTCATACGGTTTACTGTAAGTCAGTTCCGGCGCAACCGCGACCTGGGCGGCGGTTGCGCCGGGAACTCGTTACAGCAATCCGTATCACGCCGAGCAGTTGTTCGGCCCGAGCTCGAGTTCCGTCCGTTCTTCGGGCGGTGCCGCTTTCGCCCCGCGGTTGAGGTCGATGATCTCCTCGTAGTTCGCCGGCTTTTCGCCCGCGTCGGCCATCCGATCGACGAATTCCTCCTCCTCGAGGTCGAGCAGATCGATCTCGGTTCGCGCCGCGCGGACGGTCGTTTCGACGGGTTCGCCCGGCGAGCCGTGTTCGAACTCGCCGTCTGCAGTGACGGTGACGTGTCCCGGCAGGACGAGAATGCTCTCGGGTTCGGCGAGGAGCGTTCTGTGCAACGATTCGTAGAGCAGCCGCGCACCCGTCTCGCCCGTTTTCGCGGGTTCGTCGCTCGATTCCGAGTCACTTTCAGAGTCGCTCTCGTCGAACTCGAGTTCCGTCCGTCCCGTCGAGTCGACGTGTAACGTGTCGGCGCTCAACAGCGCGACGTCGTCGACGAGTAGGTTGATCATCTCGCTCGTGTGTCCCGGCACGAGGACGGCTTTTACCTCTCGCTCGCCGACCGACACCACCTCGTTTCGCTCGAGTGGCGTGAACTCGAACTCGACGTCGCGTCCGGTCGCCCGCTCGCCGAGGTAGTAGGGGACCTCGAGTCGGTCGGCGAGGTCCCGGCCGCCGGAGATGTGGTCGGCGTGGACGTGCGTGTCGATCACGCCAGTGATCGTCAGCCCGGCTTCTTCCGCAGCGAGTTGATACTCGTCGATGTCGGCCGTGGGATCGACGACGACGGCCTCGCCGGTTCGGCTACAGCCGACGACGTAGCCCAGACAGCCCTTCGCTCGCCGCTGAAGCTGGACGATCGTCAGGCCGTCGTCCGCCCCATCGGTCTCGATTTCGACGTGACTGTAGACGCCGCTCCAGCCTTCCATCCCGCTGTCGACCGTCTGCACGTCGTACTGGTCCGTCGCCGACTCGAGTTGCGTCGCCAGGTTCCCCGAGGAGATTCCCTTCGCACAGGTCGTGATGACGCGTTCTGCGTCGCCGACGGTCTCCTCGAACTCCTCGAGTCGCCCGTTTAGCTCCTCTTCGGGGCCGAACGGAAAGTGGAGCGCACCCGGTATGTGCCAGGATTCGTAGCTCTCCTCGGGGCGCGTATCGACGAGCGTGAACTCCTCGTCCTCGTCGAGCAGCGTAGCGAGTCGGTCGGCAGAGAGGGTCGTAGCCATGTGTGCTCCTACGTTCGCAGGCATTGTAAACGTCGCCACGGCGTATCCACGCCCGGCGGCGCACGTATGCGGTGATCTTTGGGGGTTGGAAGGCAGGCACAGACCAGTTGTCCTGCTGTCAGATGATGACTGATTCGTCGCCATCCGCCCTCGTATCGGTGCGTCGGCCGGCTCACCGACTGCTCTCGAGTTCCTCGTCGATGTCACAATGGTTACGTTCGTTCGCTCGAAATTCAGGTTCAACGAATGACCGCAATCCGTGGTATTCTCAGTGGACTCCTCGCCAGCGTCATCGGAATCCTCGTCATCGGCCTGCTCGCAACGATCGTCTTCGCGGTGGCGATCTTCGTCATCTCGACCGGAGCTGGCCTCGCCGGCTACGATCCAAGCGCGGACTTCGTCGTCCTCTCCGCAGCGTTAGTCGTCGTCTCCGTAATCCTCACCGGCGGGTTTACGCCTCGCCTGTCCGGGTCTGGCTCGAGCGACGACGGCGACGAGACGTTCGAAGATCGCACGTTCAACTGATCGAGGCTGTTTCGACCAACGGGAATCGCACAGCACAGAGTGGGTAACTTATCTGATAGTCCCTCCAATGAAGGGCTATGTCGCTCTCCGATTCTATCACTGCTGCCGTGGCGGTGTTTCGGCGTCGCCCGTCGGATTTCCTCCCCTGGTATCTCCTCGGCGCGGCGATCCCCGCGATCGTCCGGCTCGTGCCGTTTCTCGCCGTCGTCGTCGGGTACGTCTACCTCGAGTTGTCGGGCCGACTCGCGGTGATGGAAGAGCACCTCGGCGGAATCGACGGTTCGCCGCCGGATCAACACGCAGACCAGGAGGCGTTCGACGAGTGGGCGGGCGGATTCGAACCCGTCTTCGAGCAACTGTTCACGCCGACGCTGGCGCTCATCGTCCTCGCGACGATCGTCGTCTCGGTCGGGCTAATCCTCGTGTTGTTCCCGTTCGTCAGCGCCGGCCAACTCACCGCCTGTAGTGCCAGACTCATCGACAAACGCGGCTTGACCGCCGGAATCGCCGGTGCACGCCGGTACTGGCTGCGCTTTCTCGGGCTGTACATCCTCGAGTTTCTGCTCTGGGTCGGTGCCCTCATTGCAGTCGGAATGGGAGTGGCGTTCACCGCGACGGTCGTCACTGCCGTGACGGGTGAGGGTCTCCTCGCGGGCGTGTTCGCGATCGTCGCGCTGTTTGGTTTCATCGCCATCCTCACAGCTATCCGGGCGGTGTTCGCGTTCGCTCCGGTCGCCGTCGTCGTCGACGACACGACGACGTTCGCCTCTGTCTCGAACGCCGCGTCGTTCATCTGGTCGAGTCCGGTCGCCGCCGGGTTCTACTACCTCATCACGATCGTATCGATGATCGCCGTATCGACGGTTTCGGGCGTGCTCGTGTTCTTCGACGTCGTCGCCTTCTCCTCGCTCCTCACGATACTCGTCCTCTTCCCGTTTCTCGACCTGTTGAAGGTGGCCCTCTACAACGACTATCGAAACCGATTGGCCCCGCCGACGATACCCGATCGCACCCTCCGCCGACAGTTCAGGGCCGGAATGGGCCGTGGCTGGCGCGAAATGACGACGTTCATCCGTCAGAGCCTCGCCACGCACGCACTCGTCGTCGTACTCGGCCTCCTCAGTTTCTGGGTCGGCTGGGAAGCCGCCGAACCCATCGCCAACGCCGGCCTCGAGACCTCGATCTCCGCCCGTCTCGAGGACCACAACCCGCTCGCGGCGACGCTCGAGTTCTTCGGCAACAACTGGATGGTCGCACTCACGACGGCGTTTTCCGGGGTCGCCCTCGTCGCCCCTGCAATCGCGTCGCTGGTGTTCAACGGCCTGTTTCTTGGTTTCCACGGGCGAACCGAGGTCGAACCCCTCGAGTTGCTCGCGTTCGTGATTCCACACGGCATCTTCGAAATTCCGGCCATCTTCATCGCGACCGCAGTCGGTGTCTGGCTCGGCCGGATCTGGTGGCGGGCGCTTCGTGGCCGGGCGAGTCGCGTCGAGTTCGCGGACGCGCTCGAGCGAACGTTCTGGGTGCTCGTTGGCGTGGGCATCTTGCTCGCGATCGCGGCGGCCATCGAGGGCTTTCTGAGTCCCTACTACTTCCAGCCGTTCGTCTGAGTCCGTCAGTCACCCCTCGTCCGGTTTTTATCAGCATTCAAAGCTGGAAAATCGCATGAGTGTTCTCTATTCACGGTGAACACTCAGAAAAATTGCCAGGAACGATTTCGGGTGGTACTAATAGGCACACGGTGAGACCTACGGTATGCAGAATCTTAGTGACGTAATCCTCTCGGACGAACACCAACTCTTTCGTGACGAAACGAAACGCTTCGTCGACAACGAAGTCACACCCGAAGCGCGCGAACGCGACGTAGAAGGCGAGGAGATGTCTGGGGACCTCATCGACCAACTCGGAGAGATGGGCTTTTTCGGCATTCTCATCGACGAGGAATACGGCGGACTCGGTCTCGATCTGAAGGCCTACGCCGTCATCGCCGAGGAACTCTCTCGAGGCTGGCTCAGCGTCGGCAGCATCATCGCCCGCGGCCAGAGCCTGGCCGGCGCGACCGAGGAACAAAAAGCGGAGTACTTGCCGAAGATGGCCAGCGGCGAGATGTTAAAGAGTATCGCCATCAGCGAACCCGACGCGGGCAGCGACGTCTCGAACATGCGCCTGCGAGCGGAGAAAGACGGCGACGAGTACGTCCTCAACGGCCAGAAGATGTGGTGTACGTTTGCGAAGGGCTCCGACTTTATCCTCACGTACGCCGTCACGGACCCGGACGCAGAACCCGCCTACAAGGGGATATCGGGCTTCATCGTCGAAAAACCAGCCGGCACGTTCGACCGTGAGGGGCTGAGCGGCCAGCCCATCGACAAGATCGGGTATCACGGCTGGAAGACCTGGGAGGTCAACTTCGACGACGTTCGCGTGAGCGCGGACAAACTCGTCGGTGGCGAGGAGGGCCAGGGCTTCTACCAGATCATGGAGTTCTTCGAGGAAGGCCGCGTCCACACGGCCGCTCGAGCCGTCGGCCTCGCTCGCGCGTCCCTCGAGGATTCCCTGCAGTACGCACAGGAACGCGAGCAGTTCGACGGCCCGATCAGTGACTTCCAGGCGATCCGATTCAACCTCGCGGAGATGGCGACGAAAGTCGAGGCCGCTCGAGCCCTCTCCTTGCTCGTCGCGGAGGCCGTCGACAGCGGCGAACGAGCAGACGCGGAGGCAGCGATGGCGAAACTCTTCGCGAGCGAAATCGCCGAAGAGGTGACGAGCGAAGGGATCCAGATCCACGGCGGCTACGGCTACACGACCGAGTTCGACGTGGAACGCTACTGGCGAGACGCCCGGCTTACCCGAATCTTCGAGGGCACCAGCGAGATTCAAAAGCGTATCATCGCCGACGACTTGCTGTCCTCCTGACGGCCCTTCGAGTCGAGTCTTCGATCTCGACAGGTGTTTTCTCGACTAACTGCGTCTCGCGTTCACACCTTCTCCTCAGTGGTAACTCTTCACAGAAAGCCTGCAGTTTCGGGGCGAACGATGCGCTGAGGGTGGCGCAGGCTGGTGAACACCGAACCAATAAAGGTGAGCGGTTCCGTCTGCTGGCACATGACGACGACGCTCGGAACGGCGAGCGCGGATCCCGGTGAGATCGATACGGGCCGTCTCGAGGTCGGGGAGACCAGAGACGGCAGCCCGTTCGGTCTTCCAGTCGCCGTGATCAACGGCGAACGGTCGGGGAAGACGCTCTACATACAGGCGGCGAGCGACGGCGACGAACTCAACGGTGTCGGCGTTGTCCAGCGACTCGTCCCGCAACTCGATCCGACAGCACTCGCGGGGACGATCCTGATCGTCGGGATCGTCAACTACCACGCGTTTCAGGTCGCCCAACACCGCAATCCGATCGACGACACGAAGATGAATCGCGCCTACCCGGGCAACGAAACCGGGACCTCGAGCGAACGAATTGCTGCGGCGACCTTCGAGGCGGCGATGCGAGCGGATCTCGTTCTGGACCTCCACCAGGGCTCGACGAGTCGGATGATCGACGAGGTTCGCGTCCGCTGTGGCAAACGCCACCGACTCCACTCGGCGTGTCTCGAGTTGGCCAAGGTGTTCGGCTGTGGCTACATTCTCGACCAGAAGGGGCCGGAAGGACAACTCGCCCGCGCCGCGCCCGACGAAGGCGTGCCGACCGTCGACCCCGAACTCGGCGGGGCCGTCGGCTGGGACGAGACGAGCATCCAGAAGGGCGTCGAGGGTATCTTCAACGTGCTCACCTACTACGACTTCCTCGAGGGAAGTGTGGACCCGTCCCCGCAGACGCGTGCTCGCGGATTCGAACAGTACGGTGCCTCGTGTGGCGGCCTCATCTCCTTTCAGGTGGAACTGGGCGAGCGCGTCCAGCGTGGCGAGACGCTCTTCGAAGTGACGACGCCCTTCGGCGAACCAAAGACGACGGTGAGCGCAGACAGCGACGGCATCCTCTGGCGAACGCGCCGACTGCCACAGGTCGCGACGGGAGAGTACGTCTGCTCGGTCGCCACCGACATCGACGAGCACTAACATGCCGGCTGATCTCATCTGCCCGGCCTGTGAGCGCGTCTACGACGCGGGACCAGCCGAACCGTGGCGCTGTGGGTGTGGCCACGCACTCGAGTTCACCGACCGACCCCATCCGGAGGGCGACCCGCTTCCGTTGCACAACCTCGACACCAGCGATGGACTTTGGACGTTCCACGAGTTCCTGCCCATCGAAAAGCACGTCACCTTTCACGAGGGCTTTACGCCCCTCGTCGACGCCCCCGAGTGGGACGCGAAGTTCAAACTCGAGTACGTCTTTCCGACGGGTTCGTTCAAGGATCGCGGAGCCACGACGACGCTCTCTCGAGCCGTCGAACTCGGCGTCGAGAAGGTCGTCGAAGACTCGTCGGGGAACGCCGGCGCTGCGATCGCGACGTACGCGGCTCGTGCGGGTATCGACGCCGACATCTACGTGCCGGCGGACGTCAAGCAGTCGAAGCTGATGACGATTCAGCGCGCCGACGCTCGGCCGGTTCGGATCGAGGGGAGCCGACAGGACGTGACCGAGGCCTGTCTCGACGCCGTCGAGAGCGAGGCCCAAAGCGCCTCGAGAACTGAGAGCGGGGACGCCCCCCGACAGACCGATGCGGGCTGGTACGCCAGCCACGCCTGGAACCCGGCATTCTACGCGGGGACGATGACGTTCGCGTTCGAAATCGCCGCCCAACGAGGCTGGAGCGTGCCGGACGCCGTCGTCCTCCCGATCGGCCACGGCACGCTCTTTCTGGGCGCGTATCGCGGCTTCTCGTTGCTCGCCGAAGCGGGGATCGTCGACCGAATACCCCAGTTGTTCGGCGCACAGGCTGCCGGACACGCGCCGATCGTCGACGAACTCGGCTGGGAACCGGCCGACGAGGACGACGTCGAAACCGACATCGCCGACGGCATCCAGATCGCAGAACCCGCCCGTAAAGACGAAATCCTCGAGGCCATCGAGGCGACCGACGGCGACGCGATCGCCCTCGGTGCGGATCCGATCGAGAGCGCCCTCGATCGACTCCACCGTAACGGCTTCTACGTCGAACCGACCTGTGCGGTCGCCCCTGCAGCGCTCGAGGAGTATCGAGAACTCGGGCTGGTCGATTCTGACGCGGACGTTGTCGTCCCGCTGACGGGAAGCGGATTGAAAACGCTTTGATACCCTCGTCCCCGACAGGCGAATAGATGGTCAGCCGCCCTGCTCGCTTTTGTCCGCGTTGTGGTGGGTCCCTCGAGACGACCACGTTCGACGGCCGCGAACGCGCGCGCTGTTCGACGTGTGAGGAGATTATCTGGCACAATCCGGTCCCCTGTGCGAGCGTCGCCGTCGTCGATCGATCGAGACCCGACCCCGCGGTACTGTGCGTCGAACGCGACGTGCCGCCGGGCGTCGGCGAGTGGACGCTCCCCGGCGGCCACATGGAAATCGGCGAGGATCCCGCCGTGGCCGCCGTCCGCGAACTCGAGGAAGAAACCGGCGTCAGGCTCGATCCCGACGCGCTCTCGCTGCTCGAGGCGACGGCGTTTCCCCCTCGAAACGACAAACACGTCGTGACGATCCACTACGTGGCCGACGCGTCCGAAGCACGCGGCGAGCCGACGGCCGGCAGCGATGCGCGCTCGGCTCGATTTTGGTCGCCCGCGGCGTTCGACGACACGGCCGAAACGTTTCGGCCGATCCACGAACAGCGGTTTCGCGAGGCCGTCGCCGGCGACGAGTTCTCGAGTTCCCGGTGAGGTGTGCACTCGAGTAGCGGAGAACTCCGAGACGGACCGTCGCGTATCGACTCGGTATCAGGGGATTCATTATCGGGCCGTCCGAGAATCGGACGATGAGTATACCGTCGTTCGCCATCGGAATCGCCGGCGGGACGGGGGCGGGGAAGACGACCGTCTCGCGAACCGTTGCGGAGACGGTCGGCGAAGCCGTCACCCGCATTCCGCTCGACAACTACTATCAGGATCTCTCGCACATGCCCTTCGAGGAGCGAGCGGACGTCAACTACGACCATCCCTCGGCCTTCGAGTGGGAACTGCTCCGCGAGCAACTGAACGATCTTCTCATGGGGCAATCGGTCGAGATGCCACAGTACGATTTCGAGATTCACAACCGAAAGGACGAACGCGTCACCGTCGAGCCAACGGACGTGATCGTCCTCGAGGGAATCCTCACGCTGTACGACGAGGAGATCCTCGATATGCTCGATTTGCGCGTCTACGTGATGACCGACGCCGACGTTCGAATCCTCCGCCGAATCGAACGCGACGTCATCGACCGCGGCCGCAACCTCGAGGGCGTCATCAAACAGTATCTCGGAACGGTCAAACCGATGCACGAACAGTTCGTCGAACCGACGAAGAAGAACGCCGACGTGATTATTCCCGAAGGTGCGAACCGAATGGCCGTCGACTTACTGACCGAAAAGGTCCAGGCCGAACTGACCGATGACGGCGTCGAGCGCGAGGCCGGCGTCGATCCCGAGTTGTCGTTCAACAGCCCGACGACGGAGTAATTCACCGACTCGCTAGTTCGTCGAGTGACTGATTCCAGACGCTGGCTTGTGATTGCTCGTTCGCCGCCCGAACGGACGAACCCGACATTCCTTTACTCCAGCCCTGAATACGGGCGGGTATGTTCCTCTCTCTGCGCGCGGAGGTCGAAGCCGCACTCGAGGACGCCCTGTCGTCACTCGAGTACCCGACCGACGACCTCGGGATCGAAGAACCGCCGGACGACGTCGAGAGCGTCCTCGCCTCGAGCGTCGCCTTCCGACTCGCCAGCGAAGCCGGTGCACCGCCGCCACAGGTCGCCGGCGAACTCGCCGAGGAAATCGACGCCGACGAGTTGACCTACGTCTCTGCGATCCAGACGCAGGGCCCCTATCTCAACTTCCTGCCGAGTGACGCCTACTTCGCGACGACGCTCGAGACGGCGACCGAAGAGTCCTACGGGCGACTCGAGGACCGAGAGACGTCTGTCGTTGTCGAACACACGAGCGCGAACCCGACCGGCCCCGTCCACGTCGGTCGCGCGCGGAACCCGATCGTCGGCGACGCCGTCGCAAACCTGCTCGATTTCGCGGGCTACGACGTCGACCGACACTACTACGTCAACGACGCGGGCCGCCAGATGGCCGTCTTCACCTGGGCCTACGAGACCTTCGACGAGGACGACCTCGAGGGCGAGCCAGAACGCGAGCGCATCGAGTACGACCTCGTGCGCTACTACCGAACGGGCAACGCCTTCCTCGAGAACGCACCCGAGGACGAAGTCGCCGAGGCGGAAGCCGAAATCGGCTCGATCATGCAGGGCCTCGAGAACGGCGACGAGGAAGCCTACGAGCGCGTCAGCGAGGTCGTCGATCAGGTTCTCTCGGGGATGAAAGCCTGCCTCGCGCGTCTCCCCGCCGAGTTCGACGAGTTCGTCAAGGAGACGAGATTCATGCGAAACGGAGACACCGACGACCTTGTCGAGCGCCTCGAGAATCTCGACGAAGCGGTCTACGAGGAAGACGCCTGGCAACTCGAACTCGAGGATCACGGCATCGACAAGAACCTCGTCTTCCTTCGCTCGGATGGCACCTCGCTGTACGCAACGCGCGACCTCGCCCACCACGAGTGGAAGTTCGACAACTACGACGAGGCCGTGACCGTCCTCGGTGAGGACCACAAACTCCAGGCCAAACAGCTTCGCACCACCCTCGAGTTACTCGGTAACGACACCGACGACCTCCAGCAGGTGCTCTACTCCTACGTCAACCTGCCAGAGGGGAAGATGAGCACCCGCCGTGGAACCGGCGTCGACTTAGACGACCTCCTCGACGAGGCCATCGACCGCGCACGCCAGGAAGTCGAGGACCGACTCGACGAGCGCATCCGCGACGACGACCTCTCCGAGGACGACATCGAGCGAATCGCCCACCAGGTCGGTATCGGTGCCGTTCGCTACGACATCGTCTCGAAACAGCCGACGAAAGCGATCACCTTCGAGTGGGAGCAGGCACTCGACTTCGAAGCCCAGTCCGCCCCCTACGTCCAGTACGTTCACGCCCGAACCTGCGGTATTCTCGAGGAAGCGGGGCTGGATCCCGAGCGTGCGCTCGCGACTCAGGACGTCGAACTCGAGGCTCTCGACGCCGACGTCCTCGAGACCGACGCCGAACGCGACTTGCTCGAGACGATCGCTCGATTCCCCGCCGTCGTCGACGAGGCGGCCGACGACCTCGAACCCCACCAGATCGCGACGTACACGCGGGAGTTCGCAGACCGGTTCAACGGCTTCTATCGGGAGTGTCCCGTGCTCGCCGACGACGTCGACCCCGAGACTCGCGAGGCTCGACTCGCGCTCGTGGCGGCGTCGAAACACACCGTCGCGAACGCGTTGACGATTCTCGGCGTCGAGGCTCCGCGCTCGATGTGACTGTCGGTTGACCCGTCTGACTCTCTACTGGTAACGGTCGCCCACAAAAATCCGGTGTCGAACAGCGGTCGATTACCTGCGACGGCGCTGTTACTCGGCCGTCTCTTTGACTTTCTCGCCAAACTCCTCTTCGGACAGTTCGTCCTCGAGGAAGCTCACGACCCACTCGACGTCGACGAACAGCGAGACGACTTTCGCCCCGTCGTGTTCGGCGATCCACTCGATCGTATCGACCTCTGCGATGAAGGCCTCGATGTCGTCGATCGCGTCGTCGTGCTTGCCCGCGAGCGGTTTGAGTTCGTCGATCAACTCCTGGTAGTCGGTGAGGTCCGTTTCGACGAGAACCTGCACCGTGTCGTCTTTCTTCTCGATAGACGAAATCGACAGCGCGTCGCTGTCGATATCCAGTTTCGACCCGTCGAATCCAGGAACGTCGTCCGTCCCGTTCGACCCGTTGTCGTCGCCGTTGTCACTACCCCCGTCGTCGCTGCCGCCATCGTCGCTTGAGTCGTCGTCTGACCCGCCACTGGTTTCCGAACAGCCAGCGAGTGCGGTTGCCAATGCTGCGCCACTGCCGAGGAGGATTTTACGTCGCTCCATGTTCGAGGAATCGGTATCGGGTATGATTAGTAATCAGTTCGTTACTGTCTTGCAAGAAAGTGAATCATTGCAGGACAGACACTCGAGCGTGAACGATCGATCTGAACCCACAGCGGCCACTATTCGGACGGCCCTGAACGAGATGAGCGCAAGTAACGACGGTGAAACGATCGTCTGTCACGACTTTCTCGTCTTTTAGATTCTCACTGAGCCACGAGTTTCCGGGTTTCTCGAGCGAATGAGGGACGAAGGAACAGCCTACGGTTGTGATTCGACGATCACTCGACCGTAGGGACACTGTCGCGAGAGTAACCAACGAGGCGGCCTTCGGCCGAGTACGGGCGTTACGTGTCGGATTCAGCTTCCGTGATCGCACTCGAGACGTCGTCGTGTGCAGCCTCGCGACTGCCCGACTCGCCGGTCGCCGGTTCGGCCGTCGCCGGTTCGTCCTCGTCATCGTCGCTCGAGTCGCCGCCCGCGGCATCATCCGCTTCACTCGAGTCGGCGGGTGCGTCCGTCTCGTCGGTATCGTCCGCTTCGTCGGTATCGTCCTCAGAGCCGGTTGTGTCGCCTTCGGTCGCCGTCTGTGTCGCGGGTTCGGGAACCTTGATTCCGACCAGTTGCGCGGCGAGTCGACGGTAGGCGGTCGCAGCGGGCCCCTCGGAACTGTAGACGACCAGTGGCGTTCCCGCGTACACGCTCTCTCGAGCAGCCGGGTCTTCGGGAACGGTCGCGAGCAACGGCGTTTCGAGACGGGCGGCGATTTCGTCGTGGGAGACGTCGCTATCCGGGTGCGTGCGAGTGAGAACGAGTCCGGCGACGTCGCCACCGGATCGCTCGGTCAACTCGAGGGTTTTCTTCGCGTCGTGGACGGCGGCGGGTTCGGGCGTCGAAAGCAGGATGACGGTATCGGCGAGCCCCAGGGGGAGGACGGTTTCGTGGCTAATACCGGCACCAACGTCGAGGAAGACGTAGTCGAACTCCTCGCGAAGCTCCGAGACGACGTCGCGAAGCCCTTCGGGCGAGATATCTGCGTATTCGGAGAGTCCGGTTCCACTCGGCACGGCGAGGATGTTGTCCGTAATCTCGTACGTCGCGTCCTCGAGTGGCGCGTCGTCCGCGAGAACGTCGTGTAGCGTCGTCGAGTCGGCGGAGAGACTGACGAAGCCGGCGAGGTTCGCCATCCCGAGGTCGGCGTCGACGATGGCGACGCGTTCGCCTGCCTGGGCGAGCGCCGTGCCGAGATTCACCGTTGTTGTCGTTTTTCCGACGCCTCCCTTGCCACTCGCGATCGCATAAACCGTCTCCTGAGACATACTGAATACTGTGCGGACAGTCACACGGGAGCACCGTGAATCTTACCCCATCACGCTGACTATCTCAGTCGACAGACTATTCACCGACAGTACCTGTACTACTTCGATGGCTACTGCCGCCGTGATCCTCTTAAACGGTCCACGTCGAACGTTCCGTCTCGACAGTCAGTACCACGATAGCGCCTGTGTCAAAGGATTCTTACCCACAGCACCGTTTTGTACGGATAATGAGCCAGGAGGGCGAGCAGGAGCAATCCGACCGGAAAAAATACGAGTTCCGGAAGGTCATCGAGGATCTCAAGGACTTCGACGGCTCCGGGACACAGCTCGTAACGATCTACGTGCCCGACGATAGACAGATCAGTGACGTCGTCCAACACGTCACCCAGGAACACAGCGAGGCGGCCAATATTAAGTCCAAACAGACCCGGACGGCCGTCCAGGACGCGCTGACGAGTATCAAAGACCGGCTCCGGTACTACGACACCTACCCGCCGGAGAACGGGCTGGTGTTGTTCTCCGGTGCCGTCGACTCCGGTGGCGGCCGCACCGAGATGGTGACGAACGTCTTAGAGAGCCCGCCACAGCCCGTCGAGTCCTTCCGCTATCACTGTGACTCGGACTTCCTCACCGAGCCACTCGAGGAGATGCTCGCCGACAAGGGCCTCTACGGCCTCGTCGTCCTCGACCGACGCGAAGCCAACGTCGGCTGGCTGAAGGGAAAACGTATCGAACCCGTCAAATCCGCCTCCTCGCTCGTCCCCGGTAAGCAGCGAAAGGGTGGCCAGTCCGCCCAGCGGTTCGCCCGACTGCGCCTCGAGGCCATCGACAACTTCTATCAGGAGGTTGCAGGGATGGCTAACGACCTGTTCGTCCCACGCCGACACGAACTCGACGGCATCCTCGTCGGCGGCCCCTCCCCCACGAAGGACGAGTTCCTCGACGGCGACTACCTCCACCACGAGATTCAGGACAACGTGATCGGCAAGTTCGACGTCGCCTACACGGACGAGTCCGGCCTGAAGGACCTCGTCGATAACGCCGAGGACGCCTTGGCCGACGCCGAGGTGATGAAGGACAAAAAGCAGATGGAGGAGTTCTTCGAGGAGCTCAACGCGGGCGACCGCGCGACCTACGGCTTCGCGCAGACGCGACGCAACCTGATGATGGGTGCCGTCGACCGACTCCTCATCAGCGAGGACCTCAGGAAAGACGCCATCACCTACGACTGCGGGGAGTGTGGCAACACCGACTACGAGGTAGTCGACCGCCGTAAGTCGACGCCCGAGCACACCTGCAGCGACTGTGGAAGTGAGGTGGAGGCGACCGACGAGAACCGAGAGGACGCCATCGATCACCTCATCGAAATCGCCGAACAACGGGGCACGGAGACGAAGTTCATCTCGACTGACTTCGAGAAGGGAGAACAACTCTACAACGCCTTCGGCGGCTTCGCCGGCTTGCTTCGCTACAGCACCGGCGTCTAATCACTTGCTCGCTCCGCTCTCGACCGTTTACGTCCGCTCGAGGATGGCTCAACCCTCGCGAAGCCCGCAGTAATGTCGTATTACCTCTCGAGGCCGCCGCTCAGAGGGTTCCCCGCAGAATAACCTCGGTGTCGGTAATTTCGTCGATACTCCCCTCGTCGAGTGGGTGGGCCTCGTCACTTCGGGTTCCCCAGCCGAGTTTTGCTTTGAGCGTGTCCACGATGCCCGGGTTCGGCTCGACGTAGCCGTATCCGTCTCGAACGTCGACGAGTCGGCCAATGGTCGTCCCGTCGGCGTTGACCACCCGTTTTCCTTCGTCGGCTTTCGTCAGCGTCTCGTCGGTCATTCTCTGAGACCGGATCGTGCACTCAGCCGAACGTCCCCCGGGACAGCCTCTCGGCGTGGTGAACGACACCCGATATCGGTCGCATGGAAGCGTGGCTAATAAACCGATAAAATCGTTCCCCCCTTCCAGACGATAGTTACGGTTCTTTCCGCCGACGGCTCCCGAGTAGGCCAACCTTACTCCGAATCGGCCGACCGGTCGCTCGATATCACTCGAGCACAACAGAAGGGTTATGGCGGTAGTCACGTATTACCACTCGATCAATGGACGAAGCGCCCTCCCTCACCGAATCGTTCGACGACCCGCGGATCACGCCCCAATTTTGTCGGCGTGTCACCGGATCGTCGGGCGACTATCTCCTTCTCGGTGTCGTCCACGACCACCCCGCGAGCGTCGCCCGCATCACGACTATCCTCGAGTCCGTCGAACCGGAGACGGTCGCACTCGAGTTACCCGCCGCCGCGGTGCCCCTGTATCGCGCGTACGCTCGAGACGGCTCCGACGACGCCCCGCCGCAGTTCGGCGGCGAGATGAGCGCGGCGATTCGGGCCGCGCCGGCGAACTCGGTCGTCGGCATCGACGCGCCGAACTGGTCGTTCCTGCGCCGGCTCGTGACGCGGTTAGTCGCCGACCGCGTCTCGGCCGCGACGGCCCGACGCGTCATCTCGAGTCTCGGTGGCGCGACGCGGGACGTATTGACCTGTCGAGTCGCTGCGACGCTGACCAACGCGACCTCGATCACCGTCGCCTGTGACGACCCCATCGAGTACGAGTGCACGCACGAGGACACGCCGGAGCGACAGGCGTCCCACGAGCGTTCACACGTCAGCGGCGTGCAGGCGCTCCTCAGAAGTGTTTCCACCGAGGGAAGCGCCCTCTCTTATCGCGACGAGACTCGCGAGCGTTGTATGGTCGACCGACTCGAGGAACTGCGCGCGAGCGAAGACGGCGACCTCGTCGCCGTCGTCGGCGTCGATCACCTCGAGCGCCTCGCGGACGCACTCGAATCCTGAGAGCGCTACCGAGTTTTGCTCCCGATTCAGTCTCAGCGCCGAAGCATCGAGATACAGTTCCAACAGAAGGTAAACGTCTGGTCTGCTTCGTTTCGCGCGCCACAATGTGGACAGCGCATCGTTTCGCCGTCGAATTCGAGGTCGCACTCTTCCTCGAGATCGTCCGGGTCGTCGAGGTCGTCGGCCCTCCTGGGGTAGCGATCTGGGCCGGACGACCTGTGGGGACTCGTTCGATTCGGGTCGGCGAACGACGGCGACCCGGCGCGCTCGTCGCTGTCACCCTTGACGTAGACGTAGTACAGTAGCAGGTGCAAGAGGGTGAACAGCACGACGTATCCGATGAGCCAGCCCCAGAGCTCCATCACTATGTGATATGGTCTCAAGCCACTTGGATATTCCCTGAATCACGAGACAGAGAGTGTCCAAACGGTCGAAACGAGACTGCAACTATCTACTGAGCGATGGCCACGTCGACGCTCGAGGGAGCTTACTCCGGCGTCGAGAGGTCGCGGCCGAACTCGTCGAAAACGGTTAGCTCTTCGGGAAGGTCGTACTCGAGTCGTCGCTCTTCCTGGCGGTTGACGCCGGCTTCCTCGATTGGTGTCGCGGCTTCTTCCCAGCCGGGTTTGATTTTGGCGCTCTTGGCGGGCGCACCGATGGCGATGTGGTGGGCGGGGATGTCGTGTTGGACGATGCCTCGAGCGCCGACGATGGCGTTTTCGCCGACCGTACAACCCGCCCGAACCATCGAGTCGTAGGTGAGTCGAACGTCGTCTTCGACGGTCGTGTGGTAGTTTCGCACCTCGGTCTGGTCAACGACGTCGTGATCGTGGCTGTAGATGTGCACGCCGTCGGAAATCGAGACGCGGTCGCCGATAGTCAACTTTCCGCGGTCGTCCAGGTGAACGTCGTCGTGGACGACCGTGTTGTCACCGATGGTGATGTTGTGGCCGTAGGTGAACGAGATACCCTTGAAGAACCGGCAGCCGTCGCCACACTCCTCGAAGAGGTGGTCGGCGAGCATTCGTCGGAACCGGAGGGCGAACTCGACGTTGTCCGCGATCGGTAGGCTGTCGAACTGGCGCCAGAGCCACTGGAGATGTTTCGAGCGACGAAACTTCGTCTCGTCTTTTTCGGCGTAGTACTCGCTCTCGAGGGTCGTGTTACAGGGATCGTAACTCTGGAGCCGGATGCGTTCGGCCGTCGAGACGGACTCGCCGGCTTGCCAGCGTTCGTAGGCCTCGCGATCGCCCGAGAGATCGATCAAGACGTCTTCGACGACCGAGCAGGTGTCTTCCTCGCCTGCCAGACGCTGGTCGACCTCGCTGATGAACTCGCGCATTCCCGCCTCCGCCTCGTCGGGGAGCGAGACGTACCGCTTTGTCATATGCCGTGGTATTGGCCGCGGTATTGATAGTGGTTCGGTTGTGCGCTCGCCTTGCCGATCCTTACCATCTGTATAAGCCCCGTTTTTGCCGGCTTTCTGAGCGATTCGTCTTCGTAACCCGTTGCGTGCAGCCCCGCGACGCGTTTTTCGAGAACGCACGGGACTTCCTCGACGAACTGCCCGCGAAAGTCGCCGAGTACCACGACCTGTTCCCGGAAACGAAACCTTCCGGCTTCGGACAATCGACACCGGCATTCTCGAGCCTGATCTCGCCAAATCCTACGGCTGTCCCGGCCCTATCGCCCGCGGCTCCGGATCGACTACGACCTCCGGCGCGACAACCCCTACGGCTACTACGACCACCTCGAGTGGGACGTGGTCACCGAAGACGAGCGGGAGATCCAGAGTACCGTCCCTCGACCGCTCAAACCCAACGCTGGGACGGATACCTATCGCGCGGTCGAGATTCTCGAGGGCGAACTCGGCATCTACATCAGCGCCGACGGTTCGAACTCGCCGGCACGGTTCGAGATTCGAAGCCCCTGTCTCCACAACCTCTCTGCGTTGCCCGGGATGGCAGAAGGCGAGTCCATCGCGGATCTCATCGTCTCGCTCGGCAGTCTGGATACCGTGCTCGGCAGCGTCGACCGCTGCCCACCGTCCGCCGATTGGCTCACTGGTTCGAAAGCAGCGATTCGGACCACGACTCTGGAGACGTGTTCTGGAATTCGTTCCGGTCTGCGAGTCGTGAACGAGTGGAAGCGACGTGTTCTCCTTCTCGATCTGAAGTCTACCGACTCGCGTTATCGTGCGCGGCAATACCTGTAAATTCCAGTGTCATTCTGTCGTAGGTAGCAGAAATATGTCGGTTGTTATCATAGATAGGTCCGATACGTTGCCGCAACTCTGTCGTAGATAGCAGAGAATGTTTCCTATATCTGCGACGGAATCGATAACAGTTAACTGCAACCGTCGCGCGAACAGAGATATGTCGATCGATAGCCTGTGGTCGCCCGTCGACAACGTGACGGATCGCTGGAGCGCGCTCGAGCGTGATTGGCAGAGCGTTTTCATCGGGGTTGCTATCGTCGTGTTGGTCGGTGCGTTCGAACTCCCGATTCCGTGGTGACGCGATGAACGTCAGTCGGCTGGCCCCGGGATTGGTGGCTCTCTGTCTCGGTGCGATCGTCGCTCGAGTGCTCGCCGTTTCGTTCGGGGTAAATCACCTCTTGCTCGCGATCGCACTCGGATTCGTTGCGACGAACGTCGTCGGAATTCCCGATCGACTCGAGCCTGGAATCGCGACGCACAAGTTGTGGCTGGGTGCCGGAATCGTCCTCATGGGCGTGTCGATCTCGCTCGAGACCGTTCTCGAAGTTGGTGGCCCTATTCTGGTGGTCGTCGTCGGAGTGACCGCTGGGACGTTGCTCGTCGTCGAACTTCTCGCGCGCAACGTGTTCGGGTTGACCGATCGAATGGGATCGCTGCTCGCGGCCGGTGCCAGCATCTGTGGTGTCTCGGCGGTCGTCGCGGTCGCCGGTGCCGTTCGTGCTCGCGAAGAACAGATCGCGTACGCGGCTGCGACGGTCCTGCTGTTCGACGCGATCACGATCGTCGTCTATCCGATCATCGGCGACCTGCTCGACCTCTCGAGTGTCGTCTTTGGGACGTGGGCTGGAGTCACGATGTTCTCGACGGGTCCGGTCGTCGCCGTGGGATTCGCGCATTCCGACGTTGCTGGCCAGTGGGCAACGATGACGAAACTGTCACGAAACGCGCTGATCGGTGTGGTCGTCCTCGCGTACGCGAGTTACTACGCACGCCACGTCGGCGGGGGTCGTCCGTCCGTCCGGACCCTCTGGGACGAGTTTCCGAAGTTCGTCCTCGGCTTTCTTGCGCTCGCACTCCTCGCGAGCGCGGGCGTGCTTTCCGCTGGCCAATTGGACTCGATCGAGAACGCCTACAACTGGTTGTTCGTCCTCGCGTTCGTCGGTCTCGGGACGGAGATCAAACTCGGTGATCTTCGCAATACCGGCGTGACACCCGCACTCGTCGTCCTCGTTGCGTTCTTCCTCAGCAGTCTCGCGTCGCTCGCAGTGTTGTTAGCTCTGTTTTAGTCGGCGACGAGCGAAACTCCTGTAGCCGTTCGATTCAACGCACTGGCCGTTGGACCTCGATGTCCGATCGTTGTCACTCGAGTCGCTATGGCCGAACCCGCCCGGTTCGTCGATTTCGAGAGCGTATCGAGTTCACCGTCGGAGTCGTCGTTCGACTCCTCGACGAGATCGTTCTAGGTACCGGTAAAACCGTCGTCTATCGTGAGATCGAGATCGGTCTCGTGACGGGCTGAAACGACAATTCAGGACCTGTTCTGTCGAACTATCGGTCTCCGCTCGACCGTTCGTGGTGGCGCTGATCTGAGTCGACTCTAACTGGAGCCGACCGGGTCTCTCTCGAGCGTATTTGCGTGAGTAGTTTCTCGAGCGAATTATGATAGTGATCAGCACGCACGAGGGCGTAAATGTTGCTGGTATCGTGTTGTACACCGCAGAATTGCTGGGTAGAGAGGTCCTACAAGGGACTAGCCAGTACGGTGGGGTACGCATGGAACGAGACTACTCGCGAAGATCTGTATTAAGCATTCTTGGGAGCGGATCGGTTGCTGCGATGGCCGGCTGTCTCTCTGGCTCTAGCACTGATGTCGATATCTCTGGCGGCGTCGGACCGCGAATGGCGGTCGAAACGTGGGCGGACCTCTACAACGACGAGCATGACGTGACGTTCGACGTCGGCGGCGGTGGGACTGGTGTGGGCGTCTCCGAGGTCCTCGAGAATCAAGTCGATATCGCGATGATGGGCCGAACACCTGAAGAGGAGGAGATCGATCGGGGTCTGTTCGCCGTCCCAATGCTCATCGACACCGTCGTCGGAACGGTTCACGAGGATAACCCGATCATCGACGAGATCCAAGAGCGAGGACTCACTCGCGAAGACATGGAGGCGATCTTCACGAAAGAGACCGAGAGTTGGGGCGACGTCTACGACGACGTCGACGCCGACGAAGATATCATCGTCTACGGTCGGTCGGACGCCTCTGCGGCGTATCAAAAGTGGGGCGATTTCCTCGGCGGCGAAGACGACTATTACACCGAGAACGAACTCGAGAGCCTCTCGGATGGGAACCACGATGGAGACTCAGCAGTTCAGGAGGCGATCGCCAACAACGAGAACGCCGTTTCGCTGAACAACATCAACTACGTCTACGACCTCGACAGCGGCGAACTCGAGGGTGCCATCCGGCCTACCCCTCTCGACCAGGACGGCGACGGACTCTCCGACGAGGAGGACTTCTACGACAACCGCGAGGAGTTCCTCGACGCCGTCGAGGAGGGCGAGTATCCGATGCCGCCGGCGCGAGAGATGTTCCTGGCTTCGGACGGCCAATTCGAGGACGAGGCGTACGACTTCGTCGAGTGGGTCCTGTCTGATGGTCAAGAGTACGTCCGCGACAGCGGGTACGTCCCGCTCGAAGAGGACCGCCTCGAGGAGGCACAACAGACGCTCGAAGAGGGTCCCTGATCTGAACGATGGCGGAATCAACGGAATCGGCCGAGTCGAGCCAGACGGGGGGTCGCTTCTCTAAGCGACTACGACGCGAACGACTGAGCAGCGCCTGGTTCACCGTCGCTGGCTACTTCGCGATCGGTATATTCGCGGTGATCGTGGTGACGATGATTTACCAGTCGCTGCCACTGTTAGAGGAGTTTTCGATCGCCCAGATGGTGTCGTCCTCGAACTGGAACCCTGACCAGAACGAGTTCGGATTCCTGCCCGCGATCGTCGGTACGGTGTATGTGAGCATTCTGACAATGGTCATGGGAACGCCGATCGCGATTCTCACCGCGATCTACCTCGCCGAGTACGCCGAGGGGCGGATGAAGACGCTCGTCGGCTCGTTTATCGACGTGCTCGCGGCCATCCCGAGCGTTATCTTCGGGCTGGTCGCCCTGTTCGCCGTCGTTCCGTTCGTCGGTAACTACCTGGCTCCGGCATTCGGCTCGAGCGCCACCGGTCAGGGAATTTTCACCGTCAGTCTGGTCATGTCGATCATCGTGACGCCGTTTATGATCTCGCTGTCGGTGGAGTCACTGGAGGCGCTGCCGGACGAACTGCGCGAGACCTCACTCGGTGTTGGCGCGACCAAGTGGGAGACGATCAGAACGGTACTGCTTCGGGCCGCCGGACCGGGTATCTTCTCGGCTGTCTTGCTCGGATTTGGGCGCGTCTTCGGTGCGACAATCGTGCCTGCGATGCTCATCGGTGGACAGACGCACATTCCCGACTCGCCGTTTGCAACCGGTCAGACCCTGCCAACGCTGATCGTCAACGACTTCGGTGAACTGATGAGCCTGCCACTGACTCAGTCGGCGCTGATCTTCGTCGGCGTTATGTTGCTCGTCGTCGTCTGGCTGTTCAACTTCAGTGCTATGCTTATCCGACGGCGGCTCAAACGGAGGTGGCAGTACTGATGGATCGCTACGCCAAACAGCGGCTCATCGGCCTCCTGGCACGAGCCGCGACCGCGCTCGTCGTGAGCGTCATGGTGTTCGTCGTCGGCGTGACGATCTACAGAGGTGCGCGTATCCTCATCACTGACCCGTCGATTGTCGTCACGCCGCCGGGATCACAGTACACGCTCCAAGCGGAGGGTGGCTTCCTCCACGCGGTCGTGGGAAGTATCTTCATCGTGATCCCAGCGACGATCGTCTCGACGATACTGGCGATCTCGACCGCGATTTACCTCCAGAGCGACTACTCGAGCGAACGGTTCTCCGACCTGGCGAATATGTTCCTCAACGTGCTCTGGGGGACCCCACCGATCGTCTACGGGGTGTTCGTCTTGACCATCATCTTCACGGTCGGCGCTCGACAGAGCCTGCTGTTCGGGATCATCGCGATCGCGATCTTCCAGTATCCGATCATGACTCGCTACACTGACGAGGCGTTGCGATCTGCCCCGGATACGGTGAAAGAGGCCTCTTACGGGCTCGGATCGACGAGGTTCGAAACCGCGCGGATGACAGTTCGCTCGGCACTCCCGGGTGTCATCGCTGGCGTCATCATGGGCTTTGCTCGTGGCATCGGTGACGCTGCAACCGTCTTGTTTACGGCTGGGCGAAGCACGAACATGCCGGCCGGTCCGATGGACGGCGCGACGACGCTCCCCATTCTCATCTACGAGAACGCGACGTCGCCGAACGACGAACTCGTGGCGCAGGCGTACGCGGCGTCGTTCCTGCTCATCATCGTCGTCCTCGCACTGATCGCCATCTCGAAGGTACTGGCGGGACGGTTCGCTCGATATACCCCAGGAGGGAGACACTCATGACATCGCAACCAGCACTTACCACGGACGAACTCAGCGTAACGTACACCGGGAACGAAGACGTCGAGGCGTTAAAGAGCGTCTCGCTCGAGTTCCCCTCGAACCAGTTGACGGCCATTATCGGTCCCTCGGGCTGTGGCAAGTCGACGCTGTTGAAGTCGCTCAACCGACTCCACGAGATCCAACCCAACGTCGACATCGACGGCGACGTCTACCTCGGCGAGGAACCGATCTACGACACCGACGAACCGGCACCGGAGATTCGCCGGCGGATCGGCTACGTTCCGCAGACGCCGACCGCGCTTCCGCTTTCGATCTACGAGAACGTCGCCTACGGTGTGAAGATCCACAGCAATTACGAGGACAAAGACGAACTCGACGACATCGTCGAGAGCTACCTGCGGAAAGTGAACCTCTGGGACGAGGTAAAAGACCGGCTGAGCACTCCCGGCGCGGAGCTATCGACTGGCCAGATTCAGCGACTCTGTCTCGCCCGTTCGCTGGCCGTCGAGCCGGAGGTGTTGCTCTGTGACGAGGTCACGTCGGCACTCGATCCCGTCTCGGCCGAAACCGTCGAGGAGACGCTCGCCGACCTCAAAGAGGAGTACACGATCATCATGGTCACCCACAGTATGGATCAGGCGAAACGCCTCGCCGATGACGTCGTCTTCCTCTACCTCGGCGACCTCATCGAGGCGAACGACACGCGATCGTTCTTCGAGAACCCACAGAACGAGCGGACCAAGGAGTTCGTCAAGGGTCACACGGCAGTCGAGTACGACGATTCCGAAGACGAGACCAACTCGAACACGAAAGTAGACACTCCAACGGCCGAGTAGTCCCGCAGTCGACCGCTCTCGCTATCCTTCCTGACTCAGTTCATTTCCTTTCCGATTCGACGGTCTTTACCTCCCAGAAGCCCGCTCTCTACCGATCGAATAGGCGCGGTAGCCCGAATCGGCGTGGCATCGACAGAATATAGTTCCGGCCACGGCTTTACTCCACCAGTATGTCCGATGGTGTCTTCGACGGCTACGGCGGCCGTCACGTCCCCGACCCGCTTCTCGAGCCACTCGAGCAACTCGCGACGGCCTACGACGACGTCGCCGAGAGCGAGGCGTTCCAGACCGAACTGCGCGACCTCCTCGAGGAGTTCGCCGGCCGGCCGACGCCGCTTTACTACGCCCGTAACCTGAGCGACCGCTACGGTGCCGAGATCTACCTCAAACGAGAGGACCTGCTCCACGGCGGCGCGCACAAGATCAACAACGTGCTCGGCCAGGCACTGTTGGCCAAACGCGCCGGACGCGAGCGACTGATCGCCGAGACGGGAGCCGGCCAACACGGCACCGCGACGGCCATGGTCGGCGCGCTACTCGACCTCGAGACGGAGATCTACATGGGCGCGAAAGACATCGCCCGCCAGGAGATGAACGTCTTCCGAATGCGGCTCATGGGTGCCGAGGTCAACGAGGTCACGCGCGGCGAGGAGGGCCTCGCAGACGCCGTCGACGCCGCACTCGAGGATTTCGCCGAAAACGTCGACGACACACACTACCTCGTGGGCAGCGTCGTCGGTCCCGACCCGTTCCCGCGGATGGTCCGGGACTTCCAGTCCGTCATCGGCCGTGAAGCCCGCGAGCAGATTCGCGAGCGGACGGGCGACCTGCCCGACGCCGCAGTCGCCTGCGTCGGCGGCGGCTCGAACGCCATCGGCCTCTTCCACGCCTTTCGAGACGACGACGTCGACTTCTACGGTGCCGAAGGCGGCGGCGAGGGCGCGGACTCGAGTCGCCACGCAGCGCCGCTGGCGTCGGGATCCGACGACGTCATCCACGGCATGAAGACTCGAGTCATCGGCGAGGACGTCGACGTCCACTCCGTTTCGGCCGGTCTCGACTACCCCGGCGTCGGCCCGGAACACGCCATGTACCGGGCCGTCGGCCGCTGTGAGTACACCGGAATCACCGACGAAGAAGCCCTCGCGGCCTTTCGCGAACTGAGCGCCACGGAAGGAATCGTCCCCGCTCTCGAGTCCAGTCACGCCATCGCCCGCGCGATCCACCTCGCCGAAGCCGGCGAGCACGACACCATCCTCGTCAATCTCTCCGGACGCGGCGACAAGGATATGGAAACCGCCGCCTCGAAGTTCGACCTGTAACTCGAGTCACCTCGGCGCAACTCGAATTTTCCTTCTCATTTCTCGACGTTCTCATGGCTCTCCGTTCTCGTTTTCCAGGTTCTCGATTCTCCCGTCGACCGAACCACGCGCGGTGGCGCACGCTGTGGTGTGGTGAGCAGACGCGAACCGCACCACGAAGCCGTGCGAGGGATGCGGACCGCAGCGACGACAGGAGCGAGGACCGCAATCGGTTGGGGAGGACGTGGAAATTCCTGTTGCCAGTGTAAGGAGTGGGTGATGCGATGTTAGGACGAGCGGGACTCGCCGCGACAGCAGAATGAGCAGTACTCCTGTGTTTTCCGGTTGTGTCGCTTTTCGTGCTCTACTGGCCTGTGTGTCGATCCAGACTGAGAAACATACTTCCTCGTTGAAACTCCCATCAGAAGACATGTTTCAGTGGTTCTGGTGAATACAGCGGTTATATCTTGTACGCCAGATTGCCCTCACGCGGGTAATACCGAAACAAGCACGGTGCAGCCACACGCCCTTCTCACTCGGCAGTATAACGAGGGACATCGCATCTGGAAAATATTCTGCCTTAGGCGAACTGCGCTCGGAGTATCCGGGCTTCAACTTTCCGCAGGTGTTCAGCAATGGTACTTGGCGCACAGTCCAATTCCGCGGCAATGTCTTCCTGACCGGCGCTCCGAGGGATGTCGTAGTAACCCAGTTGTACTGCCGTTTTGGCAACTTCACGCTGTCGGTCGGTGAAGGTGGCCTCAATAGTAGCAGCCGTGCTAGTGAGATTGCCCACCTCTTCGATAGTCACGTCAACCGGAACAGAGAAGCCTTCGATTGCATCTTGTATCTCGTCGTCAGGACCGAACAGTGAGAAAACCACCGTTCCATCAGATTCGTATTCGATAGGGGGGACGGCAATAAGGCCACCGGAGGTCAGAGGATCGAACATCTCTCGGAGCGAATCAGTCGTCGCGTCTCGGACGTACACGTAGCATGATCGCCCGTCGATACGTTCCATGTCGTAGCCGACGACCTCCGGAACCTTTTGCATCGCTTTTTCGAGTGCCTCGGCGTCGCCAATAACGTAATGGAGGATGCCGAGTGCGTCTCCGGTATAATTCCACTGTACTGCCGTCGCTCGCTCAACGAACGATGTCTCAGTCAGTACACCGTACATCGGGTGGATATCACCTGCTTGTCCATGGGCCGTAATGCGCACCCGGACGTGTTTCATGGGTGATGATACGTGATCGATCAATTAAACTACCCGAGTACACTCGGCAATAGTTACTCAGATCGGTATAGCCAATCGTCATCTATGATCCGAACGCTGGTGACAGGCGCGACAGGTACGCTTGGGACAGCCCTTCGACCGCGGCTCACGGCGGCGGGTCACACTGTCCGAGCGGCGAGCCGTTCGCCCCCTCAAGAACCTGAAGGGAACCTCAACTGGGTGGAGCTCGATTTGACCGATGGCACGGGCCTCGAGTCGGCACTTGAAAACACCGACGTTGTCATCCACACGGCGACGGCCCCGCAGGGCGACACAGCGGCGGTTGATGTAGAGGGAACGAAACGACTTCTCGAGGTGGCTGAGACGGCAGGCGTAGAGAACTTCCTCTATCCGTCCATCGTCGGTATCGACGAGATTCCCTTCCCCTATTATGAACAAAAAGTCTCTGGTGAGATAGAAGTCGAGGAAAGCGATATACCGACGACTATCGTCCGTGCGACGCAGTTCCACACGTTCATTGCGGAACTGTTGGATTCGGTGGCGAAGCTTCCGCTGTGGCCCCTTCCGACGAACGTGCAGATTCAGCCTATCGATGTCGGCGAGGTCGCGGATGTTATAGTGGATTATGCGATGCTGACAGCGAGTGGTCGAACTGACCCAATTGGTGGACCCAACATCCTTTCAATTGGCGAGCTTGCACAGGTCTACCGTAATACGCGTGGCCTACGACGTCCGATCATCAGAGTTCCCATTCCCGGCAAAACGATGGCGGCGTTTCGGACTGGCCGTGCGACGTGCCCCGAGCAAAAGATTGGGACAGTCACGTGGGAGGAGCGGCTCGCGGAGCGATACGCGAGTGGAGCGAATGATACCCCAGCTCATGCGAAATCACCAACGTGATCGCCAATGGAACAAAACATGTCGCAGGCTGACCGGGTTATTCGCGGTGTGAGTGGAATCTGGTTGCTGTCAATGTCGGTTGGTGCAGTACTTGATCGACGGTACGTGATTGGGGCTATCACGGGTATCGCGGGACTCGGTCTACTGTCGAATTCCGTGACGGGTCACTGCGGCGGAAACGCAGTGCTCGGTATCGATACATCTTCGGATGCATCCTGCTCAGTGGAATAGCCCTCAGTGTCGAAGGTGTAAGTATCGATGATGCCTCCGGTGTTGTATTCACACTGTCTATTCAGCAACGGCTCTCTCGACATCTCTCTTAGCCGATTGAAGTACGCGCATTAGGTTCGCGGGTGTAGTTACCGAAATGACTGTCTCACTTTCAGACATAATACCGAATAAAGAGATTACGCTACTATCCACTGCTATTCGAACGCTAGTGTCGTTCGATTCCGAGCAGTGAAGATGGTGTCAAGAAACTCTTGTTCGGAGAGTTCAATTTCGTAATTGACTGTAAGTAAACCGATTTCACTGTTCTCTGTTGTCTGATGAACCAGTACCTCGTAGCTTACCGTCCCTTCGCCATGGTTGTGAACTTCGACGACTATCCAGCCGTCTTCTCGATAGGTATCGAACTCGTCGTAAAGGCTATCATGAATTGGTTGAATGAACAGATCGTGAGTGTTTTCGTCTTCAGATTCCGATCTAAACCGAAATCGAGTGCGATCAATACTGGTTTCAGTCGGTTGTGAGATCGTCGTTTGAAGTCGGTAAGCCGACGGCGTATCTGACCGCTCAATGAAAGAAACCCGTGCGATTCCCTCATCATTGTATTTATGCTCGAAATGGATCCACGCAGAGTCACGCTCTTCGATTGGACTTTCGAGAGAAACCTCCTCTTCGAGTGTCGAACACCCGCTAAAAGAAACACTAGCAACCACTGCAGTTGTAGTGAGATATTGCCTCCTGTTCACACGTTCAAGAAGCCACCCAATGCTATTACAATTTTATAAAATATATTGAATGTATTATTTTATATAGTGTATTATGTGGGGCAACTGACAGAATAGCGGTTAATACGCACCGCTTCTGAACGACTAATTCAGTCGACTGGCTGCCGAGCAAACTCTATTGCTGCGCTGCACGACACCGCTCTATTCAGCAGTCAACACGTCTCTTCTGTCAGGGTTCAACAGAGCGGAACCTACCTACAATAGACCCTGTTCGTCCCGCAGCGTCCGGTACTGCTCGAGGTAGCGACCTGCGATCACCGACTCGTCGTACTCTCCAAATCGGTCGTCGAAGTCGCGGTACTCGAGGTCGCCGGCTTCGAGAATCGCGTCGGCCAGTTCCTCCTCGCTCGTAGTCCGAAAGCCGCGGTCCCAGCCCTCGACGAGTTCGTGGGCGCTCGAGTTCGCGTGGTACTCGACGATGCCGACACACCCCGAAGCCAGCGCCCAACACATCTCCGTCGGGAACACGCAGTGTTCTGCCGTCTGCGCGAAGACGTGAGCACCGCGATAGGCCGCGAGTCGATCCTCGAGTGAGCACTCGCCGGCGAAGGTGATCCGGTCATCGATCCGGAGATCGCTCGCGAGGCGTTCGTAGGCCTCCCGCTCCGGCCCGTCGCCGATGACGGTCGTCGACCAGTCTCGGTCGCGTAGCTCCGCCAAACCGAGCAGGAGGCTCTCGAGGTTCGCTCCCTCGTCGAGTCGGCGGGCGTAGACGACGTCGACTTCCTCACCGGGCGAGACCTCCTGAATTCGGTCGATGTCGATTGGGTTCGGAATCGTCTCGACGCAGTCGCCGTCGCCTCCTCGCTCCCGGACCCACGTCGCGACGAGTTCGGATGGGGTGATCAGTCGGTCGCCGCGCTTGGTCGCCCGTCGGGTCCACTGCTCGTCGTCGACGCCGTCGTCGCCGTACCACTCGACGAGCAGGGGTGTCCGTGCGAGCGTCGCCCCACCCGCGGCGGCGAGCACGGTCGTAGGCGGCCGAGCGCTCGCGTGGACGACGTCCGGACTTGCAGCCGCCAGATCGAACGGCAACCGAAGGCAAAACGACCGCCGCGACTCTACGTCGTCTGTGACGGCGTGATACGTGACGTCGTCTCGCTCGAGCGAGGGAGATTCGTCGTCCCAAAACCTCGCACAAAAGCAGTGAACGTCGTGTCCGTGATCGCGAAGCACCTCAAGAACGGTCTGGCACCGCTGGTTCGTCTCGGTGTCGTGGTGGTGAACCGTCTCGATCGAGACGAACGCAATCTGCATGTGTCGCGGGACGCAGCGGTGGGATAAAAAGTCACTTCTTTTGGACTGTTCGCTCACGACGACGGTGCTTCGTTCCACCCACGACGGGTCTTACAGCCAACGCGACGCGTCCGACGATCGGTTACTCCGTGTCACCGAATGAGAACGTATCGGTGAAGAACTCCGTCACACGATCGAGAATGCTCTGGTCCTCGTCAGCGTCATCGTCGTCTTCCACGTCGACGCTGTCGGCCTGGTCGTCGTCCGCGTCGTCACCATCGTCTGCGTCGGCATCATCGTCCGCGTCATCGTCCGATGCATCGGTGTCGCCGTCGTCCGTCTCATCTCCGTCCACGTCGTCAGCATCTTCCTCGTCCGCGTCGTCTGCGTCATCCTCGGCATCGTCATCGCTCTCCTCCTCGAGTGCATCGTCTGCGTCATCGTCGTCGGTCTCGTTCCCGTCCGTGTCCGCGTTGTCGTCAGTCTCGTTGTCCGCGTCGTCGTCGATACCGACGCTATCCAGCCCGTCGGTGCCGTTCTCGTCGTCCGTAACGTTCTCGAGTTCCTCCTCGAGGTCGACCGGTTCGTCCTCGGAGTCGTCCTCACCGCCGTCTATCGGATTTTCGTCGCTGCTGTTCGTCTCCGGAGAGCCGTCGCCGGGTGAAAATCCGGCCCCCACGATCGCCATCGTCAACCCGAACGCGACGAGGACGACCACCACGGTGATCAGGACGGCTGCCGTCGATCGATCGCTGTCGCTTTCGTCCCGTCTCTCGCCCGTATCGTCCATCACTCTTCTCTGGGTGACTCGAGACGCTTTGTTACCCGTTCCGAAACCACTCGGACGGATCGGTTCGCTCGAGTATCGTTCACGTACACTGTGCAGTTCCGACTGAAGCCGGTATTACTGGTCGACCAGTAGGAGCCAGCGAACGCTTCGCACTCGCCCTCGCAGCGGGGTGGCAACCAAAACCACTACCGCGTCGAAGGAAGTGTGGGGTGTATGGGCAGCTACGAGATCGAACGCTACCTCAACATCCGCAGCGCGTACGGCGCGTCCTTTAGCCCCGACGGCGAGTGCCTCTCGTTTCTGATGAACACGACCGGAACCGGCCAGCTCTGGACGCTCGAGGAGCCCCGGGCCTGGCCCGAGCAACGGACGTTCTACGACGAACGCGTAACGTTCGCGTCGTGGTCGCCGGAGCGTCCGGAAGTAGTCTTTGGGATGGACGAAGGCGGCAACGAACGTGCGCAGCTATTCAAATTGGACGCCGACACCGGCGAGATCACGAACCTCACGGCCAAGCCGGACGCGAAACACCGCTGGGGTGGCTGGAGCCACGACGGCGAGCGATTCGCGTTCGCCTCGAACCGACGCGACGAGTCGGTTTTCGACATCTACGTTCAGGATCGGACGGAGACGGGTGACGAGGCGACGCTCGTCTACGAAGGCGACGGCTGGCTCTCGCTTTCGGGGTGGAGCCCCGACGATTCGCGGCTGCTCGTCTCGCAGGCGTACTCGAACTTCGATCAGGACCTCTACGTGCTCGACCTCGAAGCTGAGGAACCCGAACTCGAGCACCTGACACCCCACGAGGGTAACGTCCGATACCAGAGCGCCAGTTGGGCACCCGACGGAACTGGACTCTACCTCGTCACCGACGAGGGCGACGCGGACACGCTGTATCTGGCGTATCTCGACCTCGAGCGCGAGTCGGGAAGCGACTCGAAGACGGGCGGCCTCGAGACGGTCGTCGAGGGAGGAGAGTGGAACGTCGACGGCATCGCGCTCGACGACGAGACGGGCCGGTTCGTTTACTCGCGAAACGTCGAGGGCTACACCGAACTGACGGTCGGCGAGTTCGACGCGAACGATCCGACCGCGTTCGAGACGTTCCCGGAACCCGACCTGCTGGGCGGGATCGCGGGCGGCGTCAGCTTCGACCCCGACGCGGAACGCTTCGCGCTCTCGACCAGCGGCGACACGGTCAACACGAACGTCTTCGTCGTCGATATCGAAACCGGCGAGACAGAGCGCTGGACCGACGCCCCGACGGCCGGAATTCCTCGAGAGACGTTCGACGCGTCCGATCTCGTCCACGTCGAGAGTTTCGACGGATTGGAGGTACCTGGCTTTCTGACACTCCCCGACGACCGAGAGGAGGGGACCACGCCGGTTATCGTCGACATCCACGGCGGCCCCGAGAGCCAACGTCGCCCCTCTTTCTCGAGCGTCAAGCAGTACTTCCTCGATCGGGGTTACGCCTACTTCGAGCCGAACGTCCGCGGGTCGGCGGGCTACGGCGCTGAGTACGCTGCCCTCGACGACGTCGAAAAGCGGATGGATTCCGTCGCTGATATCGAGGCCTGCGTCGAGTGGCTCCAGGACCATCCCGCAGTCGACTCCGACCGAATCGTCGCGAAGGGTGGCTCCTACGGCGGGTTCATGGTGCTCGCGTCGCTGACCGAGTACCCCGACCTGTGGGCCGCCGGCATCGACGTCGTCGGCATCGCGAACTTCGTCACGTTCCTCGAGAACACCGGAGACTGGCGTCGAGAGCTTCGAGAGGCCGAGTACGGCAGCCTCGCCGAGGACCGCGAGTTCCTCGAGAAGATTTCGCCGATCAACAACGTCGAACACATCGATTCGCCGTTGTTCGTCCTCCACGGCGAGAACGACCCGCGCGTGCCCGTCGGTGAAGCCGAACAGATCGCCGAGCAGGCGGCCGAACAGGGCGTCCCCGTTCGCACGCTCATCTTCGACGACGAGGGCCACGGCTTCTCGAAACTCGAGAACCGGATCGAAGCCTATACTGAGATCGTCGACTTCCTCGACGAGCACGTATAACCCTCGAAACCACATCCCTTTCAGTCGATCCGAGCGCTGCTCGTCGAGCGAACCGATCGACAGACTCCCGTCCCAAACAGTTTTGCGATGGTCGCGAGATACACGGATGTGTCTTCTCTTGGATTCATCGGACTCGGCTCGATGGGCGGACCGATGGCGAAAAACCTGGTTTCGGCGGGCCACGACCTAACGGCGTACGACCTCGACGACGACGCACTCGAGGCAATCGCCGACGCCGGCGCGACGGCGGCGACGTCCACCGCGGACGCAGTCGAGGGCGCGGAGGTCGTCTTCCTCTCGCTTCCGGGTCCGGACAACGTCGACGCGGTCGTCGAGGAAATCGAAGCCGACCTCGAGGAGGGGACGATCCTCGTCGATCTCACCACCTCGACGCCGGGGACGACGGAAGCGATCGAAGACCGACTCAGTGACCGGGATATCGACGTGTTGGGTGCGCCCGTCAGCGGCGGGTCCTCCGGTGCGAATGCCGGAACGCTGTCGATCATCGTCGGCGGCGACGAGGCGGTCTTCGAGGCGTGTGAACCGCTCTTCGAAGTCATCGGCTCGGACATCTTCCACGTCGGCGACGGCGTCGGCCACGGTCACGCGGTCAAACTCCTCAACAATTACCTCTCGAACATCGCGCTGCTGGCGACCTCCGAGGCGGTGATCCTCGGCGACGCAGCGGGCCTCGACAGACAGACGCTCGTCGACGTCTTCAGCGTCTCCAGCGGGAGAAACAGCGCGAATCAGGACAAGATTCCGAACTACGTGCTCACCGGCGAGTACGATATGGGCTTCAAAATCGGCCTCATGGAGAAGGACATGCGGCTGCTCTCGGAATTCGCGGGCGAACAACAGGTCCCGATGCTCCTCGGTCACCTCACCCGCGACCTCGCGGGCTACGCGAAGACGAAGAAAGGCTTCGACAGCGACATGACTCGAGTGTACGACTTTTTGGAAGAATTCATGCTCGAGTGAGTCACACCCCTCGCTTTCCGAAGACGGAGCGATCCGCCCCGACGAAAGTTCCTGACGCCATCACAACTGCGCCGCCGAAAACGATCGGACGGCGGGGAGTTACGTCGACGTTCGGAAGAGGTACATGGTGATCGGGCCGAAGACGACGACGAGTACGACGGACATGGCCAACACGATGCCGATCTCTCCGGCCGTCGCAGTGCCGTGCATCAACCCGCGCATCGCCGTCACGAGGTGACTGACGGGGTTGATTTCGACGAACGCCTCGAGCCAACCTGGCATCGTTTCGGGGTCGACGAACACGTTGCTGACGAACGTGAGCGGGAACAGGATCATCATGCTCACGCCCATGAGCGACTCGGGCGAGCGCATGACGAACCCGAGTGCGGTCCAGATCCACGACAGGCTAAAGGAAAAGACGAGCAACAATGTGACCGCCGCCAGCACTCCAACTACACCGCCTTCCGGACGGAACCCGAGTACCAGACCGAGGACGATCACGAGCGTCGACGCGATCGTATACCGGACCGCATCGCCGAGCAGCGCGCCGACGATGACCGACGGTTGCCAGATTGGTAGCGTCCGGAACCGATCGAAGACGCCCTTGTCGATGTCGTTGTTCAGCGTGACGCCCGTGTAGATCGTGATGAATACGACCGTCATCGCGAGGATACCCGGCAGGAGATCCTGCAGATACGCGCCCGTCGAACCGGCGAGCGCCCCGCCGAACAGGTACGTGAACATCAACAGGAACATGATCGGGAAGACGGTCACGTCGAACAGCTGTTCGGGGACGTGCTTGATCTTCAACAACGCCCGCCAGCCGAACGTGAGCGACGAGGAGACGGCGTTCGGTCCGTCCGGCCGCTCACCGGTCGCCACTGCCGATCGGAGCATCTCGACGTCCGCCTCGTCGGGCTCGCTCGAGGTCGTCATCGAGAATTACCTCCGTCGGTCGATTCGCCGGTCGCCGGACGATTGGTCAGTGCGAGGAAAACCTCGTCGAGACTCGGCTGACCGAGCGCGAAATCGGTTACCTCGATCCCGGATCGAGAGAGTACCGCGAACGCGTTCGCAGCGTTTTCGGCGTCGGAAATTCGCGCCGACAGCGCCGCCGGATCGGACTCGAGTTCGATGGGTGTTTCGAGTACGTCGGCGAGCAACCGTTTGGCGTCCGCCCTTCGCTCAGAATCGCGTAATCGGACGTTCAGTACGCCCGATCCGACCGAGGACTTGAGTTCGCTCGGCGTTCCCTCGGCGATGATCTTTCCGGCGTCGATGACGGCGATTCGATCCGCCAGGTAGTCGGCCTCGTCGAGGTACTGCGTGGTCAGGAGCACCGTCGTCCCGTTGTTGACGAGAGCTCGGATAATGTCCCAGACCTGATTTCGGTTTCGGGGATCGAGTCCGGTCGTCGGTTCGTCGAGGAAGAGCAAATCCGGGGTGACGACGATGCTCGCCGCGATGTCGAGTCGTCGTCGCATGCCGCCGGAGTACGTTTTCACCTGACGCGTCGCCGCCTCGGTCAGGCCGAAGGCGTCGATCAGTTCGGCAGTTCGTTCCTTGGCTCGCGACCTCGAGTAGCCCAACAACCGAGCCAACAGGAGGAGGTTCTCGTTCCCAGTGAGATCCTCGTCCACCGACGCGAACTGGCCGGTCAGGCTCACTCTGGATCGCACTGAATCGGCGTCGCTCACGACGTCGTGACCGAGTACCCTCGCCGATCCGGCGTCGGGGCGCAACAACGTCGCGAGCATGCGGATCGTGGTCGTCTTCCCCGCGCCATTCGGTCCCAAAAGCCCGTAAATTCTGCCGGCGGGAACGCTCAGGTCGATTCCGTCGACGGCTTTCGTCTCGCCGAAGTGTTTGCGGAGACCGCTGGTCTCAATTGCCAATGGGACGCTCTCGACCGTCGGTTCGCTATCGAAGGTACCATCGGCCTTCTCACCGGCGGAGCGATTTCGAGGCCGGTCTTCGCGGGCCCTCGCCGACGATTGGTTCCGACTCGTGTTGGCCGGTCCCGTCTCTGCGGAACTCGAGGCTTCTGTGAGATCAGCGCTGTTTCCCGTCGATTCGCGTTCCGTCATGTTCTCACCCGAAGAACCGAAACTCGTAGTCGATCGCGTTCGGAGGAACGGAGTGCAGTCGTCTCTGTTTGAGGGTGGTTGCTCATCTCGTTCGCCTCGCTATCTAGAGGATTCTCGAGGGTATGAACCCGAGCCATGAGTAGAGCGAAAGTGGATATTGGGGCTCCAGGGACAGCCGAAATAGCGGAATACGACCGCTGTCGAATCACTTTCGCTCGGTCACCTAAGGCGGGCCGTCCCATCACCACCCTGTCCAGCGATTGCTGTGCTGAGCGACCCCACCGACGGGTTTCGTTCCAGACTCTCGCTTCTCAGTCAGCCGAATCCGAGTGTGCTAGGGCCACTACCGAGAAACGGTGTCCCGGGATAGTGAGATTGTCGAGACCATCTCGTTTCGCGTGAGCGGAGGGGCCACAAATGTGACGACTGACCGTCACCGACTCGACGACCGAGAACGCTCTGCGACGAGTGCTCTTGTTCCGAAACTCGAGTTCGGTGGAGACGGAACGATTCTCTCGCGGCAAAAACGAAAAACGCGATTCCGAACGCGGCTTCACCGACGTTACTGATCTTCGAACGGCGCTTTGAACGACGGCTCGATCGGCGTGTACGGACTATCGTCGTACCCGCGCTCGAGGTCGTTCGGATCGAGACTGAGCAGGTAACAGTCGAGGTCGACGATGCCCTCGACGAGCCAGCCAATGGCCTCGTAGAACGTGTCGTCGACCATCTCCTGGAGATCCGTCGCGAGGTCCGTCAGCCACCAGCCGTGGGCCATGAGGAACGCGCGTCGGTGCTCGTCGTCGCCGTCTCGAGCGAGCGTCTGAAGGGCAGCTAACTCGACGGCGGCGTGGTCTGCTTCTTCCTTGAGGTCCTCCGTCGGGTGGATGTTCAGATCTCGGTAGGAGCTCTTGACGGCCGCGAGGGGCTGGCCGAGGTAGTCGTCTGCGTACCAGGACTCGTAAATCTGGAGCCTGGGTCGCGGACCGACGAAGAGCTTCGTGTGTGTTCGTTTGAGTTCGTCGGCTATCTTGCTTGGCTCGTCCACGTCGGCTTGCCACTGGCGGAGCAGTCGGAACCCATTCTCGAGTGACTGCGGGGAGGCCTCTGCGGGAAACTGTTCTGTCGAAAGTCGTTCGACGGCGATCTCGTCGGGCGGATCTGCGAGTACGCTCGAGACGAACGCGTAGAGTTCCGCGAGTTCGCCAGTCGTGTTGCTCGGCTGTGTCATCGGTAGGTATCGTCTTCGGAAGGGAAATCAGTTGGTTCGGAAATCGACCGGTCTATACTGGGAGTGGCATCGGCGTGAACTCGGCGGCCATGAGGTAGCTGAGCGCGAGCGCGAGTTTGCCGGCGACGACCAGCGCGGCCGCGGCGACGTAGGCTCCGACGGCACCGGAGTCAGAGAGCGCGTCACGACGTACGCCGAGTGTCCCAGCGATCGAGAGCGCGATCGGGACGATCAGGCCGCCGACGAGCGCGATGCCGACGAACTCGAGTGCGTAGGCCGACGTCAGGTTGTCGACTGCTGGTTGGGCTGCCGGAATCTGCTCGGGCAAGAGGAACAGCGTCGCGGCAACCGCGACGAGTCCGCCTGCGAGCAAGCCGGCTGCGCCGAGCGAACAGTTCTGGATCGGTCGACTGACGTCACGCTCCGCGAGCGCGGCGAGGCCGACTGCGACGGTGAGTCCGGCACCGAGGCCGGTGAGGATCTGCACTGGGAGCAAGAACGTCGGGTCCCAGAGTGCGACCCGTTCGGTCGAACCGGAGCCGTAGGCCATCGCGGAGTAGACCAACACGCCGGCCGCGAAGATCCCGAAGAGGGCACCGACGACGAGTCGGTTTCGCCGGGACGGACGGGTGTAGTCCGCGATACTGTCGAGGAGGTTCATGAGGCCGACCTTGTTCGCAGCGCCGCGGAAGCCACCAGCCGTTTCGTCGCTGGTTGCGGCTTTGGCCGGGCCACCGTCGGCTGCGACGTCTTCGCCGCCGTCGGCTGCAACCTCGTTACTCGAGCCCAGCGTTCGGGCGTGTGGTCGGTTCGTCCCGAACGCGAGCCAGAGGAACATTACCGAAGTCCCCAGACCGAAGCCCATCAGCATGTACGCGCCGATGGACATCCACGAGCCCAGATTCGTCATCGTCAGCGGGATCATCATGGCACGGAACGGTGCCGCGAGGTGTGAAAGCAAGACCGGCGGCCCGATGGCCAACCCACCCAACCCGACGAGGTAGCCGAACTTGGCGACCTGTCCGTACTGTCTCGAGTCGCGTTTTTCGGCGAGCAAGTCGGCAATGTACCCGGTCAGGTAGGCACCGCCCGCGATCCCGATCATGGCGATGTAGACGCCGATACGCCAGTTCCATTGGTCGTACGGTAGACCGTACGTGACTTCAGTTGGCATCGGTGATCTAGTCCCCCATAACCTCGTCCGCGTCATCGCCGAAGATGATCTGTGCGGACTCTTCGTTGAACGGCGTCGAGACGCCGTCTTCGTCGAGCTTTTCGGAGAGCTCCTCTGGCGTGCCAAACAGCAAGGCGTCCGTCGGACACTCGGAGGAACACGCCGGCTCGAGGTCGTTCTCCTGGCGCGGTTCGCAGGTCGTACACTTGTCCATCAGACCGTTTCCGCGGGCCCCCAGCGGTTCGGATTCCTGTGCTTCTGGAACCTCGCCGTCGGGGAACTGCGGTGCGCCGAATGGACAGCCGACGCCACAGTAGTGACAGCCGATACACTTGTCGCCGCTGACGCGGACGCTGCCGTTGTCCGTGTAGTGAAGCGCCTCCGTCGGACAGACGTCGATACAGGGCGCTTCCGCGCAGTTGTAACACTGCATCGGCTTGTTCGTCTCGTTGTCCGTCCCGTGCTCGATGGCAACGACCTGTATTCGATCTGACTCTGGCGGGAGGTCCCACGTCCGCTGACACGCGACCTCACACGCCCCACAGTCGATACAGGACTCCCAGTTGGGAATGACTCGTGCCGGTCCACCGTTGGAATCTTGTGTGCTCATTTTCGTTCACCTATCGCTTGTGTCGATTGATTCGCTGTTCCTGCCAGTCGAGTTGGCGCTGTGAGAGGTCCGGAACCTCGTCGTCCTCGGCCAGTCGGACGCTACACAGCGTCACCTTCGACTCTTGCATCTGGGTCTCGCGATCGTACGCTGGGGCCGTCCCAGCGTTGATCGACTCGCCGATCACCAGCGGCTCGAGTCCCTCCATCTCGCCGCCGAACCGATCCGTCATCTTCTCGCCCTCGAGGATCCCACTCCAGTGGTACGGCGCGAAGGCGTGATCCGTTGCGACTCGTTCGGTTGGCCGCGCCTGCACGACCATCTCGGCGTGTGGCGTCTCGACGACGATCCACTCGCCCTCCTCGACGCCGTCGAGTTGCTCCTCGGCGACCTCCGGGTGGATCTCGAGGTACATCATCGGCGCGCGCGAGGCGGTTCCCTGCGTGCTCCGGGTGACTGCCCCGGCACCCTTGTGCTCGACCTGTCGTCCGGACGTGAGGACGAGGTCGTGGTCGTCGACGGCGTCGATGTTGTCTTGTTGAACCTGTGCGTTGTCGAGTTCGACGCGCCAGTGGTCTTCGGTTCGGTCGTTACACGGGTACTCGTCGACGAGATCCGGTCGTGGCGTGACCGCGGGTTCGCGGTGGACCGGAATCTCGTCGGTGAGGTTCCAGGCTTTCATCCGGGCTCGACCGCGACCCCACGGCGCGTCGGGCTGTGGGTTGTCGAACTCCTCGTAGCGCTCGAGGTCGACGTCGTAGCCTTCCTCGTCGAGTTGTTGGGCGACGTCCGCGACGGACGTCTCCTCGTCGAACGCGCCTTCGATCGGAATCGTTGCTTCCGATGGATTCTCGGGGTCCGGCAGTACCGTGGTGAAAAGCGGGTACTGTGGGACGCCCTCGAGTTCCTGATCGGACCACTCCGGCGTGAACGGATCGCGGAGGTGGTCTTCCGGCGGGATCTCCGGGTCGTCTTCGTCTACGGCGTCGTCCCACCAGTTGGATCGGAAGTCCATCCCACCGTCGGAGGGGTGTAGCGAGGAGTCGTAGAGAATCGGTGTTCCGGGGTGTTCGTCGTGCCAACACGGCCACGGCAGTCCGTAGACGTCGCCGTCCTGGACGCCGTCGACGTCGTCTTCGTCGACGTCGAGTTCGTCGAAATCGGCCCGCAGGTCTTCCGGATCGAAGAGGTCTGCATTCTGTTGGTGGGCCTTGAGACGTTCGGGCGTCTGGCCGATGTAGCCGACCGAACGGACGCCGAAGTTGATCTCGCGGGTAACGTCTTCGACCTCGTCGTAGTCGAAGTGTTCGCCGAAACCGAGGTGGTCGGCGAACTCACAGAGCAACTCCCAGTCGGCTTTGGAGTTGTGTCGGGGCTCGATCGCTTTCGAGCGCCACTGGAGTTGTCGTCCCGTGTTCACGACGCTGCCGGCTTCCTCGATGTTCGTCGCGGCCGGCAGCATGTAGACGTCCGTGTCGCTATCGGCGAGTTCGGCGACCTGGTTCGGGAAGACGTCGATGTTGACGATGAAGTCGAGTTCGTTGACGGCTTCTCTGACCTTCTTGTACTCCGTCAGGGAGGCGAGTCCGTGGCCCCAGAAGACGGCTGCCTGCAACGGATCGGGCTGGTAAATTTCCCACTCGTCGTCGAGGACGCCTTCGTACCAGCGGGCGACGGTGAAGCCGTTTTTCTCCATCAGCTCCGTATCGTGGTACCGATCTGCCAGTTCGTCGTACGTGAGGTCGCCCGAGGTGCTCTCCGTCTGGTCCCAGACGTTAGCCCAGTGCTCCCACGCCCCTTGGTCGAGTCCGTAGTACCCGGGCGTGTTCCCGGCGTCGACGCCGAGGTCGGTCGCACCCTGTACGTTGTCGTGGCCGCGGAAAATCGGCGTGCCACCCGCGGATTGTGCGGAGTGGCCCAGTGCGAGGTTCAACATCGCGTACGCTCGAACGTTGCCCGTCGCGTTGTTGTGCTGGGTGCCACCCATCGCCCACTCGACGCAACTCACGTCGGCGTCGGCGAGTTCCTCCGCGAGTTCCTCGAGGTCCGAGACTGGCGTTCCACAGATGTCGGAGACCGTCTCGAGGTCGTACTCCGGCAACACGTCGTCGCGGAACTCTTCCCACGTCTCGACCATGACGCGACTCTCGATGAACTCCTCGTCGTGTGCCTCGAGATTGTTGACGATGTGGTAGATGAGACCGTAGATGAACGCGACGTCGGTTCCCGAACGGAAGTGGAAGTAGTCGTCCGAGGCCGCCGCCGTCTTCGTGTATCGTGGCTCGGCGACGATGTGTTTCCCGCCGTTTTCCTGTGCGTCCTGGAAGTACTGCCAGGCGACGGGGTGGCTCTCGAGGGGATTGTGGCCGATGATCAGGTTGACATCGACGTTCGCCATATCGTTCGAGTTGTTCGTCATCGCACCGACGCCCCAGGTGTTCGCGATGCCCTCGACGGTCGTCGAGTGACAGATTCGCGCCTGATGGTCGATGTTGTTCGTGCCGTAGAGCGCCGAGAGCTTTCGGATGAGGTACGCCGCTTCGTTCGAATGTTTCGCGGAGCCGACCCACATCGTGCCGTGGGGACCGACGTCCTCTCGAATGTCGTTGAGGCGTTCGGTAATCTCCGGCAGAATCTCGTCCCAATCCATCTGCACCCACTCGCCGTCCTCGAGTTTCAGCGGCTCCTTCAGGCGCTGTTCGGAGTTGACGGACTGGGTTAGTGACGCCCCTTTCGAACAGAGACCGCCCTGATTGACCGGATTGTCGTCCCAGGTTTCCTGTCCGATGACGGCGTCGTCTTCGACGGCCATGTGTACACCACAGCCGACCGAACAGTGCGTACAGACCGTCTTCACCAGTTCGTCCGCTGCGTCTGGGTCGAGCGGTTCACCGTCTTCACTGTCTCGCTGCAACAGGGTTCGTCCCCCGACCGCCGCTGCAAGGCTTCCACCGACGCCGGCTTTAAGGAAGCCTCGCCGATCGAGGTCTAGTGATGCCCGTGACATAGGAACTCATACATGTGTATATAGTATAAAGACATCGGATGGGATCTACTACTATTGGTTACTCAACTAATGATGGCGCTTATTTTGATTATAGTTCCATACAATCTCGCCTATCTTTTGTAGACTTTTAGTCACTCGTCTGTGACACCGTGACATTTAATTTAGCTACACCGCCAACATCGTGTGATGCCCCGGCCAGATAGAATCCTGCGAGTCGATCTCTCGGCACCACGCGTGAGCAGCGACGCGATTCCCGAGCGATGGCTCGAGGAGTACGTCGGGGGCAAAGGAATCGGTGCGCGATACCTCTACGAGGAACTCGAGGCGGGGACCGATCCAGCCGGTCCGGAGAACGTCTTGTTGTTCATGCTCGGCCCGCTGACCGGATTCACGCCGGGCGAACAGCGGTACGCGGCGATCACGAAATCGCCGCTGACGGGGGCCTTTCTGGACTCCTACGGCGGCGGCACGTTCCCGGGCCGTCTCGCCGGGTCGCTCGAGAACCACCTCGGAATTCTCGTCACCGGCGAGGCCGACGAGCCAGTCGTCTTATCGGTCGCCGACGGCGACGCGACGCTCGAACCCGCAGCGGACGTGTGGGGACTCGACGCCGCTGAAACGGACGCGCAGTTTCCGGACGGTGCGCTCGCGTGCATCGGACCCGCGGGAGAACAGGGCGTTCAGTACGCAACGATCGCATCTGACGGGGGCGACCACCACGCGGGCCGTGGCGGCGCGGGCACCGTTATGGGCTCGAAGAACCTGAAAGCCGTGGTCGCCCACGACGACGCGCCCGACGGCTTAGACGCGCTGCGAAACCAATACGACGACGCGTTCGCCGAGAGCGACGCCGGACAGTGGCTCGCGGCGAGCGACACGCTCGAGACGGTCGACTTCGCCAACGAAGTGGGCGTGCTCCCGACTCGAGGCTGGCAGGAGGGGAGCTTCGAGGGAGCGGACGCCATCGGTATCGAACGAGCACGCGAGGCATCGACCGGGCGCGAGCGGCCGGACGACGCCGTGCCGGGCGGCTTCCGCGTCGACAGCGAGGAAGGCGAGAGCGTCCCCCGCGGGGCGACACCGATCGTCCTCGGCGCGGGGCTCGGAATCGACGATTTCGACGCCGTCGCGACCCTCGGCGCGATCTGCGATCATCTCGCCCTCGACGTGATCACCGCAGGCAACGCGGTCGCGTGGGCGGTCCGTGCCAGCGAGGAGGGGCTAATCGAACGCGACCTCTCCTTCGGCGACGAGCACGCCGCCCGCGAACTCATCGAGGAGATCGCCCATCGCTCGACTCCACTCGGTGACGCCCTCGCGGAAGGTGTCGACGGTGCGGTGGAGCGATTCGGCGGCGACGACTTGATCCCGACCGTGAAAGGGATGGAACTCTCTTCGTACGACCCGCGCAGCGCGGAGACGATGGCGCTCGCGTACGCGACGAGCGACCGCGGCGGCTGTCACCGACGCGCCCGCCCGGTCGAAATCGAACCGGTCTCCGGTTCCCAACGAAGCGTCCGAGACCGTGCAACCGCAGTCGTCGCCGAGCAAAACCACCGGGCGCTCCTCTGGAGTCTGATCGCGGACGACTTCCTCGAGGACGTGTTGCGCGTCGACGACGGCGCGGAGTGGCTCGAGGCCGTTGGGTACGACCTCGAGCCAGAGGAGCTCACGCAGGTCGGTGAACGCGTCTGGACGCTTGTCCGACTGTTCAACGTCCGCGAGGGCTTCACGCGAGGGGACGACGAACTCCCGTCGCCATTGACGGAACCGTTCGCGGACGACTCGAGTACGGACTCGGCCGTCGACCGCCCGTCGTTCGACGCGCTACTCGATCACTACTACGCACAGCGCGAGTGGGACCACCAGGGTCGCCCGACGCGAGATTTACTTCGCAGACTGGGCCTTGCGGACGTTCCCGACGAGGCGACGCCGATTCCCAGCGCGGCAGATTCACAACCCCAAGACGGAGGTACTCGACAATGACCGACAGCATCGACCTCGACGAGATGACAGTCGACGACTCGGCAGACGACCAAGAAAGCGACGCCAACTACGGCGACTGGCTCTGGCGTGGCGAAGGCGACCCGGAGGACGAACCGGAGCCACGCTGGACCAGCGCCGAGTCGTCGGCGACCGACGCTGGCGATGGGGACTCGAGCGAGGTACCGAAAGCGCCGGACGGTGACGAGATCCCAGCCAGCGACGAAGTCGGGGTGGCGAGTGGCGATTCACCAGCAAGCGCCGAAGCGAGCGCGGACGTTCACGATCCCGACGATTCGGATTCGGCCGTCGACGCCGACGGGTCCGATTCTGCTGTCGACGCTGACGATTCGGGCGACGACGAGTCCGCAGCTCCCAGGACGCCGAAAGTCCCCGGCGGGCCGTCTGGACCAGTCGGCGTTCCAGAATCCAAAGGTGGGTCCGGCGGTGGCTCCCCCTCCTCCTCGAGTAGTACATCCTCGAGTGCGAACGCGGACGAGCCGACGGCGACGGACTCGAGTGAGTCCTCACAGCGAACGACGAATCACGGCGAGGAGACCGAGGCGGACGACATGACGCTCGCGATGACCTACGAGGCGATCAACCGACTCGAGGACCCGCGCTTTTGTATCGCCGACGCCCGCAGTTGGTCCGACTGGATCGGCATCGTCGGCAAGGTCTCTACCCCGGCGATCCGGAAGTTCCAGCGCGATCACACTATCGAACTGGACTTCTTCGGCGGCTCGGAGAACGGCCCGGATCAGCGACTCGTCGATATCACCCCCGAGTCGATGTTCTACGCGGAGCGAATGGTCCTCGTCGGCACGGCCGGCGACGAGTGGATCGCGGAGGCCGCCGACTGGGAGTTCGTCCCGCTCGAGACGGCCGCCGAGAACGCTGACTGGGAGATCGAACACGCCGAATAACCCCTGTCACTGCGCGACTAGTCAAAGAATCTATATTTCTTGGTCGGCTACGATTTCGTATGCACCCACTGGTCGTTCCCATTCCCGGCGGGCCGGAACTTCTGGTCTTGCTCGGCATGGCACTCATCTACCTGGCGGTTCCGTTGCTGATCGTCGTCGCCGTCTACAACTTCCTGGACGCGAAACGGGGCTACGAGCGGCGAATCTCGGCGCTCGAGCGCCGCGTCGAGGAACTCGAGGACAAGTAACCCGTGAACTCGCGTCGCGTTCGAAGGAGAGACCGTACCAGTTCACCGTTGGGTTGCGTGCTCACTCACACCACTATCGCAAAAGCAAGAGTTACGTTCCGCTTTTCCGAAGACACGAACAGTACCAAATGGTGCGAAACCAGTATGACGTGATCGTTGTCGGGGGCGGGATAGCGGGCTGTTTTGCGGCGGCCACAGCGGCGGTCGAAGGGATCGACGTCGTTCAACTAGAACGCAAACCCCGCGAACAAGGCGGGTTCATCGCCTGTGGCGACGCGATCAAGAGTCCTCGAGATCCAGGCCACTACCCGGGGCCGATCGACATGGCCGCTATCGCTGACGACGAGTCAGTCCTCGTCGACAACAACATCGATCAGATCGAGTACTGGGACGAGGAACTCGGCGTGCGGAAAGTCTTGCCCTACGAGACGGGCAGTAACGTCGTCGACCGCTACGAGTTCGGGCAGCGACTCCTCGAGCAGGCCGCCGACCGAGGCGTGGAGCAACACTACGACACGGTGGTCAACGAAGTGACCCAGAACGGTCGCGTCACCGGCGTCAAGGCGATTCGCGACGGCGAGCCGGTGACCTACGAGTGTGACGTCTTGATCGACACCGCAGGCGCGCAGTCGATCCTCCAGGACATGGTCGATTTCGACGGACTCGACACGCCCGGTGAGCCGACGTTCGAGGTCCCACACTACACCCACTTCGGGTCGGCCTACCGCGAGATCATCGAGACCGAACAGCCAGTCGAGTATCACAACGCCATCGTCGGGAAGCCCTTAGAAGAGATGGGTTACATCTGGTACTTCCCCCGGACGCCGACGCAAATCAACGTCGGATTAGGGTTCCAGATGAACAAGAGCCCGATTCCGCTCGCCGACCGCTTGCGCCGCGACATCGAGAACCGTCCCGAGTACCAGGGTGCAACAGTCGCTGAGCGGTTCGGCAAAACGAACAAACTCGGCGCAGCGATTGCGCTCCGTCGGCCCCTAGATTCGATGGTCGCCCCTGGCTACTTGGCTGCGGGCGGTGCGGCGGGAACGACACACCCGATAACGGGCAAAGGTATTCGTGGAGCAGCGTACTCCGGCTACTCCGCCGGACGTGCCGCCGCCGAGGCTGTCGAAGACGGAGACGTCTCCGAAGCCGGACTCTGGGAGCACAACCGCTGGCTGTTCCGCGAGCACGGTGAAGCCGCGAAACTCGCATCGTGGGACGCCTACAACGTCGCCGCGAGTTCCATCGAGGTAAACCTCCTTCGGGCGCTCACTGCGTTGCTTCCCGAAAAAGAACTCCGAGAGATCGTCGGCACCTCGACGGAAGTTGATAGTCTCAAGAGCAAACTTCTCGTGGGAACCGGCGTCCTCAGAAACTTTGTTTCGGAGTACCGCAAGAACACCTTCGACGCACTCGACGTGAGCACGGGCGAACTACTCGAGGCCGTCCGCACCGTGCGGAAGACGCGCAACTACGTCTCCGCGTACGAACACCACTACGAGTCCTATCCGGAAGATCGTTCCACGTTCGAGGGGTGGCTCGCCGAGCGCAACCACATCGATCTGAAATTTTACGAGAGCCTCGGTCTCCCCTCGAGCGAGCACAAGTACTGAAACCCGACTGGGTCGAGTGGGTGATCGGGACACGCTGGCTCGAGGCAACTCGAGTTACGCTCGTCGTTTCGCTCGCGAGTATTGTTGTAGGGCTAACATAATTTGCGTAGCGCGGGTGTAGCGCCTTCGAGCGACGACCGCGAGAAACTCGAACGATACGTCCGATTCGACCCCGATCGTGGCAAATTCCTTTCGCCTGTCCGCCCGCTGAACCATCGATTGCACCGGCTGAAACCGTCGACCCGAAAAGCGGGAGTCGCGAACGACGGCGCTGATCGAAATCGGTGCTCGCTGCGTCTCGCGGCAGTTGTCCTCAGGCGAGTGAGGGTAATCGCTTCTGGAGTGGATATCGACCCCGACGTTCGCGGACCGTACTCCATTTCAGTGAGTCATATCCTCCGTGTTCGTCGATGAACAACTGAAGTAGCCAACCCTTTATTTCATCCTGTAGAAATATAACTTTATCATTCCCTGTCGGGTCGTTCATCATGGAATTCGATTCCACACCCAGTTCGAACGCACAGTCAGCAAGCGAAGCCGAATCGTCGGGCGAATCGATGCTCACCCGTCGCAACTTCGGAAAAGGTGCCGCAGTCGCCGCCGGTGTAAGCGGTGCAGGACTAGGCTATCTGTGGTGGGGTAGCCAGCCAGCGCTCGCCGTCGACAACCCTGAGGAGTGGATCGCTAACTCGGCAGAAATCACGACTGAAGACGGTACCGTCGACGCGGTTACGTTCGGTGACCCCGACGAAATCGAAGACAGCGAAGAACTCGAGGACGACGACAATCGCTTGATCGTCGAGTGGTCCGGATTTGACGACGACCGCGAACTGGATTTCGCTATTCTCCTCGCGGGCACGGACGGTGGAGACGGTGGTGACTGGACCGGCGGCGAGGAGCCAACCGAAACGACCGAGTCCGAAGAGGTAGCGGCCGGAACTGAGCAGGTCGAGGGAACGACCGGGTCCGAGGCCTTCACGTGGGAGGACGTGTTCGGCGAATCACAGCCGGTCTCCGTCGCCGACCACTCCGAAATCGATCTGACCGACTTCGAAGCGCCGGAAGATGGCGAGACGACCGTCCGTGAGCTAGAGGCTACTCTCGAGGTCGTCGTCCCAGAGCAGGGAGACTTGACCGTGACGGAGACGGCGACTGCCACGATTACCGTTACCAACGAGGAAGCCGACCTCGAGATCGGTGGGCAGGGAACGTTCGAAATCGAATCCGACGAAGAAGTCGTGGGCGGGGACTGAGAGAGCTCTTTGATTTGTCCCAATCACAACTGTCACACAGACGGACGTGACTCTCCTCGTAATTGGGGGCGAATCAGAGTCAGAATACGACGCCGATCTCGGTTTTCGCGTCGTCGCTGGTTTAGCGCTCGTGGAGCAAGTTCGCTCGACACTCCGGACAGTACTCGATAATGCTCCTGTCGGCCGTCGGCGAGAGTTCGGCGACGCGCTCGCCGATTCGATCTTCGATCGCGGCGACGGTCGCCTCGCTCGTGAACTCCCGACCACAGCCCGCACACGCCTGCATGGTCCCCTCGTGGACCTCAGTCCACGCGGGATCCACCTCGTCGTCCCTATTTTCGGGCAGGAGCGAGAGGTCGAGGCCCTCTTCGACCTCGATAACGCCTTCGACGCAGACCTCCTCGCAGAGTTCACAGTTGACACAGCGCTCGTGGTTGAACTCGAGGCCGTCGTCCGTCCGCCGAAGCGCGTCGGTCGGACAGTAGTTCGTACACGTCGGCGTGAGCGTACAGCCGTCGCCGACCTCGACGATGCCGAAGTCCTTCAGCCCGCGGATGACCGCTTGCTGTGGCTCCGCGTGCTCGAGGATCGCGCGGACGCTCTCGAGCGCCCAGCCGTGGTTGTCGAAGTCGGGATTCGGTCGCTCCGCGTCGATCTGGCCCGTCGCCTCGTGCTCGCCGGCAGGAACCGGCGACGCCTCGAGTTCGACCTCGGCGAACTCCGAGACCTCCTCGACGAAGGCGTCCGGGTCGGTCGGATCGGGGGCGAAGAACGAGACGCGCTCGCCCAGGCCGAGATCCGTCGTGGCCTGGTTTACTCGCTCGACGAGTTCGGCTTTCGGGTCCGGGCCGGAGTGCAGACAACTGCCGCCACAGCCGACGATGGCCACGCCGTCCGCGCCGGCGGCCAGCGCGTGGAGCACGTGCGCCTCGCCGACCGTGTCGGCGCAGTTGACCGAGACGGGGAGGATCGGCGGGTACTCGATATCTGCGCGTCCCGCCGCCGCCATCCGGCCGTACTCACGCAGTGCGTCGCCGGCTTGCTCCGAGCAGACGAACGCGACGATCGGTGTCTCGATGCTCGCACTCGAGCCCCCGAGGAGACCGCTGACGAAGCCGCCGTCGTCGTCCGAAGAGAGCAGCGCTTCGACCTCGCGGGCGATCCGCTCGTTGCTCGGTTCGTCGAGGCTGGTCGCCCCGGTCGGGCAGGCGCTGGTACAGGCACCGCAGTTCTGGCAGCTATCGAGGTGGAACTCGACCTCGTCGATCGCCGCGCGCTCGACTGCACCGTGTGGACAGGCCTCGACACACTCGTTACAGCCCATCTCGCCGGCGGTTCCCGACGCACAGACGTCCATCTCGAGGTCGAGGAAGTCCCGCACTTCGAACCCGCCGAGTAAGCGTTCGACCTCGTCGATCGTCGCCGCGTCGACTGTGGTATGAAAGCCCCGTTGCCCACCGATGGTGCCGTCGTCGCCGCCGGGATAGATCACCTGGTCGCACTCGAACGTCCGCTCGACGCCGCCCATCTCGATGGCGTCCGTCGGACAAACGTTCACCCACTCGCCCACCGGTGCATCCGGATCGATGTCGACTGGGTACCGCGTCACCATTCCGTCCGGCCCCTCGTGGACGCACTTCATACAGGAGATACAGTCGTCCGTCACTCGAGCACGGACGGTGATCTCGAACTCACTGTACGTGCCGTCGACGTCGACGACGCGCCCCCGCTCTACGTCGACGTTCTCGAGGTCCGCGTCGGTGCCGGCTAGCTCTTTGCCGTTCGCGAGCAAGGTCACGTCCGCGGAGTCAGCGATCGCCGCGGCCGCATCCGGGTCGCCCACGACGACGACGTCGTACTCCGCTCGGTGGATGCTCGAGCGCGGCAGCGACTCCGTCTGGCTGCCGGCCTGCGCCGCGTTCACGAGGCGTGCCGTTTTGGCCGTCGCGGTCTGTTCGTCGTGCACCCAGCCAGCCCCTTCACGCTGATCGACGAACTGGACGGATTCGGGGTAGAGGCCTTGATTCTCGGCTGCCGCCGTGATCTTCTCCTGGGCTTTCGCTTCCGGGCACGTGACGGTCATCTCGTCGAGTTCGTACTCGTCGATCACCGTCTCGAACGCGTCGAGTTTGTCCTGACAGAGCAAGCGCGAACTCGCCGCCACCTCGACGTCCTCGATCTGTTCGCGCGCCTCCTCGAGGTCGATATCACAGGTTCCAGCACAGGAACACACAAACGCACCCTTGTTCATTGCTCGCATATAAGGAAAAGGGGGTCTGTAAACCTGTCGTGATCACCAACTAACAGCTATACAACACTACGGCTAAAAGTCGATTGAACCCATCGAATTCTATGATAAAGATTGATTATCGTTATTATTGGAAGGTCGGACGATCTACCAGGCGGGAGTGTCGCCAAAGGGTTGCCACCGGCTGGACAGGGGTGGGTTACGTGATTAGCTCCGCCGTCTCAGCCGAGAGTTCGACGGAGACGTCTTGACGCGTCTGTTCGCTGATCTGATCGAGGTTGCGAGTCAGCACCTCGATGATGTCGTCGTGATCCGGGTAGACGAGGATGCTCTCGTCGTTGTCCTCGATTACCAGTTGCGTGTCCTGGAGCGTCACCGTGTCGTCTTGAATGCCCGCAACGATCACGTCCAGGGCTTCTGCACCACCCGCGTCCCCGGCTTCGACTTTCGTAATGTACACCGCATCGAGGCCGATGATATCTTTGTACTCACGAATTTGTTCGGCACAGGCGACCATGTCCTGCGTAATCGCCGTCTTTCGTTCGTTCCCGTGCTCGCCCGTATGGCACTGTTTGCACACCCGCAGTTCCATCTGCATACCCGTCCGTTACTATCGGACGGACATGACCATTACGGAGCGCAGCAAACGAACCGCTCCGTTCGCCAGCCCACTCACCTCCTATCGACTCGAGAGTGTACTACCCGAGAAATCGACGCTCACACACAATCACGAGTCTGTTGACGGGCTCGAGACGAGGACGCTACTGGAACGATCGTTCGAGCGGCCGCCACAGCCTATTCAGACGATGGCTACGACGGGTTCTTCTTCGAGGAGACACGTCAACACAACCTGGGACACGTCCCGTCGCTCGTGTACCTCGCCAGCAATCTCCCGTGCAGTGTCCTCGAGTGCCGAATCGTCGACCATGTTGATCACCGGAATCACCGTCGCTCCATCGGGAACGTCACAGAACCCGCCTCGATCGCTCGAGAGGACGGTCGCGACGTCCGTCGTCGAAATTTCCTCGCCTCGCTCGAGTCCCGTCACCCTCTCGACTCGCTCGGGTCGGTGAACGTGTTCGTCGTCCAGGGACTCGCCAACGATTTTCGCGCTCGCGATCGGAACGACGACATCGGCCGTCGCCGGGAGCTGTGGCTCGTCGTCCGCGGGTGCCTTGAACCATCTCGTTCGTGCCCCGTCGGCCTTGACGACGACGCTCACGTCGTCGTCTATCTCGGCGGCGAGTTCGTCGATCACTGCGGGTTCGTAGCCGCGATACCGATCGGAACGTTCCTGCGCTCGAACGAGTCCGATCGGCCACGCCGGGTTCGAATTCATTGCCTCCAGTGGCCGTTCGGCAACCCGAACTTCGCTGACGTGGTCTTCGAACGGCGGAATGCGAACCGTCGCAGTGACGATCGCTCGCTCGAGTCGATCGGCGAGTGCGTAGAGCGTCGACTTCTTTCCTCCAGCCCCGACGACACACGTCGTGTTCCCCTCGGCGTGTAGTGCCTCGACGAGAGTCATATACGAAGGTCGTGAGCGGCCGTCTTGAGTGTGTTCACTCGAATTCGAATCGGGTTCGTCTGATCGTCCGAGCCGACACAAAATCGACGAACCGGTTTACGATCCAACAAACGGCCAACCTTACCGATTTAGCGTGCGTTAACCCGCCGCCCCACGGTACTTTCGACAATGCGCCGCTGGCGTGCGGCAGCTGGATTCGCTGTCGCCGTAGCGGTAGTCGCACTCTTCGTCTACGGTGTCGGCTGGGACGACGTCCTCGAGAACATTCACGAAGCCCATCCCGGCGCACTCGCGGGGGCGTTTTGTACCGGTCTCGCCATGCTCGCCTTTCGCGCTGGCGTCGTCAAGCGCCTCCTCGACCCGATCGACGGCGCTGCTCGAGGCCGTGGCTTCGTGAGCGCGTTTCTCTCGGGATACTTCGCGCGAAGCGCGCTGCCGTGGGGTCGGTCGACTGGAACCCCGGTGATGGCGTACCTGCTCGCGACGAACTCCGACTCGGAGTTCGAAGACAACCTCGCCGTCGTCGCCGTCGGGGAAGCGTTCAACTTTTTCGCGAGTCTCGTCGTCGCGGGCGTCGGTTTCGTCTTGCTCACCGTCACGATCGGGACGACCGAGACGGTCACGACGAGTATCGCCATCGCCAGCGGGAGCACCGTCCTCGCCATCGGAATATTCATCGTCGCGCTCAATCGCGGCCTGGCTCGAACGCTCTCGATTTCGCTCGCTTCGTGGATCGAATCGATCGTCGAGAAACTCCCTCGAGTGCCGACCATCGAGGGAACGTTGACGGAACGAATCGGCGGCTTCTTCCAGACGCTCGAGGTGTTGCAGGCGTCTCGTCGAACACTCGGGGTCGCTATCGCAATCGCCATCGTTGGGTGGGTGTTCAACGCGTTACCGCTTTACTTTTCGTTGCTCGCACTCGGCGTCGACACACCGGTCGCGGTCGCCCTTCTCTGTGCGCCCCTCGCCTCGTTGGGCGGTATCGTGCCCCTCCCCGGCGGAACCGGCGGAATCGAAGTCGTCCTCGCAAGCTTGCTCGTCGGCGTCGTTGGCATCGCCGGCGATACGGCGACTGCCGCGGCGATTCTCTACCGAGTAACGACGTACTGGCTCCACCTCGGAATCGGCGGAATCGCTGCGATCCACCTCACGATTTCCGGCCCAAAGGGGACCTGGATGGAAGAGTACTGACCCGACACCGGTTCGGAACTCGAGTTTCTCACCGACCGACGACCCTCTCTCACTCTCACTCGATTACTCGATTACTCCCGTCACCGTCGCGACTTCGCGTGCCGCTCGCTCGTTCATCCCGTCGCCCAGTACCGTGTAGCGATCGCGAATCTCGTGACAGGTCGTTAGCGCCTCGAGAACGGTCTCGTCGTCGATGCCGAGTTCCGCCGCCGTCGTCGGCGCGTCGATGCTGTCGAGTGCGTCGTGAATGTCTCGCCAGATGCCGTCTTCGCCGCCGTGAAGGTACGCCGTCATGATCGATCCGACGCCGACTTGATGGCCGTGGAGCGCGGCGTCTGGCTCCAATCGATCGAGTTGGTGCGAAAAGAGGTGTTCTGCACCGCTTGCCGGTCTCGAGGAATCCGCGATACTCATCGCGACGCCCGAGGACATGAGCGCCTTGCTCACGATCCACGCCGACTCCTCGATGCCGGGGCGGACGAGGTCGGCGTTTCCGACGAGGATCTCGGCCGTCATCTCTGACAGTGCTGCGGCGTACTCGGAGTACTCGACGTCCTTGAGCCGCTTCGCCAGCCGCCAGTCCATCACCGCGGTGTAATTCGAGATGATGTCGGCACACCCCGCCGTCGTCAACTCCCACGGTGCCTGCGCCAGCACGCTCGTGTCGGCGACAACCGCCAGTGGCGGCTTCGCTGCGACGCTGTGGCGCGTATCGCCGTCCGGAACCGAGCCGCGATTGCTCACGATTCCGTCGTGACTGGCCGCCGTCGGAACCGAACAAAAGCCCATCTCGAGGTGGTGACTCGCCATCTTGGCGATATCGATCGCCTTCCCGCCACCGATCCCGACGAGGTACGTCACCTCCTCCGCCTCGGCCGTCTCGATAATGCGCTCGACGGCGTCGAACGACGCCGTTTCGACCGTGACGATTACCGGATCGATGCCCGCGGCTTCGAACTGCGCGGCGATCGGATCCGCGGCGACCTCGCGCGGGGTCGGACTCGTGACGAACAGCGGGCGACCCTGCAGGTGTAACTCGTCGACGACGTCGACGACCTGATCGATGACGCCATGACCGACGACGACGTTTCGCGGCAGGCGAATCCACGTCGACTTCTCGAACATACGCCATCTAACTCACCGGTGGGCTATGTGTTTTTCCTGTCGGCGGGTCAGATCGCGCGTCGATTCAACTGACCGTTCCGTCGCCCTCGAGCACCGAGTCGGTCGTCCACGCGGTGGCAACCCTGCTATCGACCGACCAATCGCCCACCATGAGTTATTGTCCTCCATTGTGAATTGGTAGCTATGTCCGAACACGAAACCACCGACGATCCGGTACTGAACGACGATGCGATGGCCCGTTTCCCCGTTCCCGACCTCGAGAACCTCCCGAACGACCTCCGCGAGCGCATCGAAGACGAGACGGAACGTGCGGGATTCACGCCGAACGTCTTCGCCGCGATGGCGTACAAGCCCTCACACTTTCGGGCCTTTTTCGAGTACCACGACGCGCTCGTCGAAGACACCGCCCTCGAGCGCGAGGAGATAGAACTGATCGTCGTCGCCGTCTCCGGCGTCAACCACTGTTACTACTGTAACGTGGCCCACGGCGCGCTCGTTCGAATCTACGCTGACGACCCGCTGCTGGCCGATCAACTCGTCGCCAACTATCGGACCGCAGATATCGGCGAGGCGCATCGAACGATGTTAGACGTCGCCGTGAAACTCACCGAACGACCGACCGACGTCGAGCGAGCGGATCTCGAGGCCCTTCGCGAGGCGGGGTTCAGCGAGGAGGCGATCTGGGATATCGGTGCCGTCACGGCCTTCTACAACCTGAGCAATCGACTGGCGATGTTCGCGGAGATGCGACCGAACGACGAGTTCCATACGCTGGGACGTGAGTAACGTTCGGACCAAAAACAGTCGAAAACGATCGACGCTACCGATCAGTCGTCGCTTGCAGCGTAATTAGCCGACTCGGCTTCGATTCCGGCCTCGGGCGTGCCAGGCAGTTCGGCGCGAACGTCGTCACTTCCCTGCTCGGTAATCGCTTCGTGGTAGGCTTCTGGCATGACCTTCACGAAGGCCTCGAGCGTGCGCTCCCAGTTTTCGAGGAGGAGGTCGCCTCGCTCGGAACCGGTGTAGGCGACGTGGTTCTCGACCAGGCGACGCAGCATCTCCTCGTCTTTCTCCTCGAGTTCGTCGTGGAGCGAAACCATCCCAGTGTTCGCGCGGTCGGCGAACTCGCCGTCGGGGTCGTAGACGTAGGCAACGCCGCCGGACATGCCGGCCGCGAAGTTCGTGCCCGTTTCGCCCAACACGGCGACGACGCCGCCGGTCATGTACTCACAGCCGTGATCGCCGACGCCTTCGACGACGGCTTTGGCCCCCGAGTTGCGGACCGCGAATCGTTCGCCGGCGACGCCGTTGACGTACAACTCGCCGTCGGTCGCACCGTACAGTGCGACGTTACCGATCGCAATGTTTTCGGCCGGATCGTAAGTCGCCGTCTCCGGCGTTCGGAGGGTGATCTTTCCGCCGGAGAGGCCCTTGCCGACGTAGTCGTTCGCGCTGCCGTCTAGGTGCATCGAGACGCCACTCGCGAGGAACGCACCGAAACTCTGTCCGGCCGTCCCCTCCGCGTCGACCGTGATCGTATCCGCTGGCAATCCGGGCTCGCCGTACCGACTCGTGATGCGATTGGAGAGCATCGCACCGACAGTTCGATCGACGTTCGAAACCTCTGTCTCGAGCGTCACTGGCTCCTCGTTTTCGATAGCGTTCGCTGCCGCTTCGATGAGGTCGCGATCGAGTTGCTCCTCGAGTTCGTGATCTTGCTCGCGGATCTTCCGGCGCACGTCGCTGCCGGGATCTGCGAGGACCGCAGCGAGGTCGACCTTGCGCGCTTTCGGGTGCTCGACGTTCTCGCGTTGGGTGAGCACCTCGACGTGGCCGATCATTTCGTCGACCGTTTGGAATCCGAGTTCGGCCATAATCTCGCGCAGTTCCTGGGCGATGAACGTCATGTAGTTGATGACGTGTTCGGGTTCGCCGGGGAACCGTTTGCGCAGGTCCTCGCGCTGGGTCGCGACGCCGACCGGGCAGGTATTCTTGTGACACTGCCGAGCCATCACGCAGCCACCCGTGACGAGCGAGGACGTCCCGAAAATGTACTCCTCGGCACCGAGCAAAGCGGCGACCGCGACGTCCCGTCCGGTCTTCATCCCGCCGTCCGCGGAGACGCGAATGCGGCCGCGAAGGCCGGTCTGACAGAGCATCTGGTTGGCTTCCGCGAGGCCGAGTTCCCAGGGGAGTCCAGCGCTCTTGATCGAGGTCCGCGGAGAGGCCCCAGTGCCACCGGAGTGACCCGAGATGTGGACCACGTCGGCGTTCGCCTTCGCGACGCCGGCGGCAACCGTACCGATGCCGGCCTCGGAAACGAGTTTGACGTTGATGTCCGCCTCCTCGTTTGCCGCTTTCAGATCGAAGATCAGCTGTTTGAGGTCCTCGATCGAGTAGATATCGTGCAACGGTGGCGGCGAGATGAGGCCGACGCCGGGCGTCGACTTCCGGACGTGGGCGATCATCTCGTTGACCTTCTCGCCGGGAAGATGGCCACCTTCGCCGGGCTTGGAACCCTGGGCCATCTTGATCTGAAGTTCGTCCGCCGAGGAGAGGTACGTCGAGGTGACGCCGAATCGCCCGGAGGCAACCTGCTTGACGTTACACTCGCGTTCGGTGTCGAAGCGTTCCGGTGGCTCTCCGCCCTCACCGGAGTTGGACTTGCCGCCGATTCGGTTCATCGCGATCGAGTTGTTCTCGTGGGCTTCCGGCGAGAGCGAGCCGAGACTCATCGCCGCCGTCGAGAAGCGCTGGACGATGTCCTTGATCGGCTCGACGTCCTCGATGGGGACCGAGTCTCGATCGGAATCGAACTCGAGCAATCCGCGAAGCGTCTGGAGGTCCTGTTGTTGGTCGTTGATGAGTTCGGCGAACTCCTGATAGCGTTCGTAGTCGTTCGAGCGAACGGACTGTTGGAGCGCGCCGACGGTCTGTGGGTTCCACTGGTGAGTGATACCATCGGATCGGTGTTCGAACTCGCCCTGTCGGTCGAGGGTAGACTCGTCCTCGGCGAATGCCGCGTCGTGGCGCTCGAGGACGTCTGCCTCTATTTCGACGAGTCCGATTCCCTCGGTTCGGTTTTCGGTTCCCTCGAAGTACTCGGCGACGAGGTCAGAGTCGAGTCCGACGGCCTCGAAGATCTGTGCGCCCTGGTAGCTCTCGACCGTCGAGATCCCCATCTTGGCCATGATCTTTAGGAGGCCGTCTTCGACTGCACCGACGTAGGCGTCGATGGCGACCTCGGTATCCGCGCCGTCGGGGCCGGCGGTGAGGTCGTCGATCGTCTGGTAGGCGAGGTACGGGTTGACCGCCCCAGCGCCGTAGCCGACGAGCGTCGCGAAGTGGTGGACGGTTCGTGGGTCGGCGGACTCAACGACGAGTCCGACGTGATTTCGCAGGCCGTTGCGCACGAGGTGGTGGTGAACGCCACCGGTCGCGAGCAAGCTCGGAATCGCCGCTCGGTCCGCGGAGACGTTTCGGTCGGACAACACGAGCACGTCGTGTCCCGATTCGATGGCTTCGACGGCGTCTTCACGGACGCGCTCGAGTGCAGCCTCGAGGTCGCGTCCGGGCACCTCGCTCGCCCGTTCGTAAGTGATGTCGATCGTTGCGGCCGTAATATCGTTCGTCTCACACTCCCGGATCGACTCGAGTTCGGAATCGGTCAGGATCGGCGAGTCGAGGACGAGTTGGCGAGCGTGCTCGGGCGATTCGGTCAGCAGGTTTCGCTGGTAGCCGAGTCGGCTCTCGAGACTCGTCACGAGTTCTTCGCGGATGTAGTCGAGTGGCGGGTTCGTGACCTGTGCGAAGAGCTGTTTGAAGTACGAAAACAGCGGCCGGTTGAACTCGGTGAGCACGGACAGCGGCGTGTCGTCGCCCATCGAGCCGACGGGATCTTTCCCCTTCTGGGTCATCGGCTCGATCATGTTCTCGAGTTCGTCGTGCGTGTAGCCGAAGGCGGCTTGCTGGTCTCGCAGGCCATCGACTGGCTGGCGAGGTTCGCTGTCGTCGGCCGTCCGAATCTCCTCAAGTGAGACTTGCTCTTGCTCGACCCACTCGCCGTAGCGGTCGTCGGTGAGATCCTCGAAGACTTCGTCGTCGGGGATGACGCGTCCCTCGTTCGGGTCGGCGAGGAACAACTGACCGGGCTGGAGTCGCCCTCGTTCTTTGATTTCCTCGGGTTCGGGCTCGAGTGCACCGGCTTCGCTCGCCATGATCAGACGGTCGTCGGTCGTCACGTCGTAGCGACACGGTCGGAGACCGTTTCTGTCGAGGACGGCACCGACGCGCTCGCCGTCGGTTGCCGCGACGAGTGCGGGACCGTCCCACGGCTCGACGAGCGAGGCGTGGAAGTCGTACCAGTCCTTCCGATCTTGATCCATCGCGTCGTCACCGCGCCAGGCTTCGGGAACGAGCATCCGCAGTGCGTGCTCGAGGTCCCGGCCGTCCTGCATGAGGAGTTCGAGCGCGTTGTCGACGCTCGCGGTGTCAGATTGCCCCGGATCGTCGATAATCGGCTTAACGGCGTCGAGATCGTCCAAGACGTCGCTCTCGATGTCGGTCTCGCGGGCGCGCATCCAGTTGATGTTGCCCTGAATGGTGTTGAACTCGCCGTTGTGGATGACGTTTCGGTAGGGGTGTGCGAGGTGCCAGGCACCGAGCGTGTTCGTCGAGAAGCGCTCGTGGACCATCGCGAACGTCGATTCGAGACGGTCGTCGGTGAGATCTGGATAGTACGATGGGACCTGCACGCCCTTGAGCAAGCCCTTGTAGACGATCGTGTCCGAATCGAGCGAGCAGACGTAGAATCGGTCGTTGCCGTTGATATCGCTCTCGTCGACCGCCGTCTCGAGTGCGCGCCGTCCGACGTAGAGGCGTCGGTCGAAATCGTCGCTACCGATATCGTCCACGGGTGCGACGACGAGTTGCCTGACGTCGGGTTCGGATTCGACGGCGGTTGCGCCGAGGTCGGCGTTGTCGGTCGGAACGTTTCGCCACTCGAGGACCTCAAGACCGTACGTCTCGAGCGTTTCTTCGACGGTCGAGACGATTTCCTCGCGTGCGCTGTCGTCTCGTGGAAGAAAGAGCGAACCGACCGCATAGGTGTCGGGGAGCGTCGTTTCGAGAACGTCGTCGAAGAATGCGTGAGGCGTCTGGAGCATAATTCCTGCCCCGTCGCCGGTGTTTTTCTCTGCGCCGGTCGTCCCTCGATGTTCGAGATTCCGCAGTAGTTCGAGTCCGTCAGCGACGACGTCGTGACCCCCATCCCCAGTGAGGTCCATGACGACGCCGACGCCGCAGTTCGACCGCTCGTCCGAAGGGTCTGCGAGCCCCTGTGAACGCTCGGTGGATGACGCTATCTGTGGCTGTGGCATACACTCCAGTAGCGAAAACTGCTATATGAGGCTACTCCATAATGGCTAAGTGTATTATATACACATATTATCGGATATAAGGTCTATCGATCATCACGATTTATCGTTGGTTACTGACCACTCAATCCGGGTGACTCAGTGCGGTCCGTTTACCCGTATTAGATATTGTACACTTCTCCACCACTGTGAGCAGACAATCAGAATTCGAGTGTCACGTATCGGATAGTCGGTACTCGAGTCGAGGAAAACTGCCCGACGAGGGCAGAATGTGTCAGAGGCACGTAGTGCTCACCCACCAGAGTGAACACCACATTTCTTCGTTTAGATGCCAGCCGTAAGCAGTATTGGGTTAAAGAGTTAGGTAAGGGTGAGAATGGCAAACACGAATTTGGGGCGATCCGCTCGCTTCGATTCCGTGTCGAGTGCACAGTGAAGCCTCGAAAGCATCGATATCGTCACTTTGGAATCGTACGCTCGTTTTCGAAACCGAACATCGGCCGAATCGTGTCGACGTCAGTAGGATTTGGCGAAGTACGCGATCTGATCTGCGGGGTCACCGCAGACGCCACACTCCTCGCGGTCTGGTTCGGGGACCTCGCCCGCCGTCTCCCCACCTTCATCCTCGAGTGGTTGCATCACGATTTCGGCGGCGATTTTCTCCTTGATCGCTTCCTCACACGCCTCGTCGCCACACCACGACGTCTTCACGTAACCGCCGTGCTTACCAATCGTGCCGAGAATTTCCTCCGGTGAGTAGGCTTCGCGGACGTTCTCCTCGAGATTTTCGTTTGCCTCGTCGTACAACTTGTCGAAGACGTCGTCGAGGTGTGTGTCGACGGCGTCGACGATTTCGCTCCGGTCCTCGACGGCCTCTTCGTTGTCCGGTCGATGAACCAGCGTCACCTCGTCGTCCTCGACCTCGTAGGGACCGATTTCCAGTCGCAGGGGAACGCCGTTGAGTTCGTGTTCGTTGAACTTGAAGCCGGGATTTCGCTCGTCGCGGTCGTCGAGTTCGACGCGGAAGCCGGCCTCCTCGAGTTCCTCGGCGATCCTGGCAGCGTACTCGAGGACGTCGTCTTTCGTATCTTCTTGCCAGATCGGAACGATCGCGACCTGCGTCGGGGCGACCGTCGGCGGCAAGACGAGTCCCTGATCGTCGGAGTGCGTCATAATGAGCGCGCCGAGCGCCCGCCAGGAGAGCCCCCACGACGTGGTGTAGGCGGTTCGGTCTTCCTCGTCTTCGCCCGAGAACGTGATGTCGAATGCCTCGGCGAAGCTCTGACCGAGGTTGTGACTCGTCGCGCCCTGAACGGACTTGCCGTCGGGCATGAGCGCCTCGACGGTCGTCGTCGTATCCGCGCCGGGGAACTTGTCGTGTTCTGGCTTCTTCCCGCGCAACACCGGAATCGCCAGCACCTCCTCGTAGACGCGTTCGTACTGCGAGAGCCGGGTCCAGACTTCCTCCCACGCGCCCTCGTTGCTCGCGTGGGCGGTGTGACCCTCCTGCCACATGAACTCCTTCGTCCGGAAGAACGGCTTCGTCTCCGTCGCTTCCCAGCGAACCACCGAACACCACTGATTGATTCGCATCGGCAGGTCGCGGTGGCTGCGCGTCCAGTCGGCCATGAACGGCGCGATGATCGACTCGCTCGTCGGGCGGACGGCGAGGCGCTCCTCGAGTTCGTCGTGACCGCCCTGGGTCACCCACGCGACTTCGGGGTCGAAGCCTTCGACGATATCCTTCTCGCGCTCGAGAAAGCTTTCGGGGATGAACATCGGGAAGTAGACGTTGTCGACGCCGGTCTCTTTGAACCAGCCGTCGAGGGCGTCCTGAATGGCTTCCCAGAGTGCGTAGCCGCGGGGCTTCGTGACGATGAAGCCGCCCATCGGCGCGTAGTCGGCGAGGTCCGCCTTCTTGACGACTTCGGCGTACCACTCGCCCGGTTTGTGCGATTTCGACTCGGTGATCCCGAGTTCCTGGCTCTCGTCGCTCATTGTTTCGCTATGCAGTCAGCGCGCTCTTAAACCATACGAAGGGGAGATGGCTCGTGACATTGAGCGTGAGCGACAACGACCGACTCGTTCACTCCGGTTCTCGGGACTTTATGCAGGTGTGTCGCCCACTAGAACCTATGAAGGCCATTCAGGTGTCTGAATACGGAGACAGCGACCAACTCGAGGTAATCGACGCCGACGTCCCCGAACCAGGCGCAGGCGAGGTCCGCATCGAAGTCGAAGCGGCAGGGATCAACTTCGCCGACATCATGCAACGCCGTGGGGTCTACCCGGGCGGACCCGACGAGGGCTACGTACCCGGAATGGAGGCCGCAGGCACGATCGACGCCACTGGCGACGGAGTTGACCTCGAGGAGGGTGACCGCGTCGTCGCGATGCTCAACACCGGTGGCTACGCCGAGTACGCGACGGCGAACGCACAGATGCTGTTCCCGATTCCCGAGGAGATGAGTTTCGCGGAAGCTGCCGGTTTCCCCGTTCAGTTTCTGACCGCCCACAGCTGTTTGTTCGAGTGGGGCGGCCTCGAGGAGGGCGAGTCGGTGTTGATTCAAGCTGCGGCGGGCGGCGTCGGCACGGCAGCGGTGCAACTCGCGTCTGATGCAGGTGCGGAGGTGTTCGGAACGGCGAGTACGCAGGAGAAACTCGACCTCGCAGCCGAGTTAGGCTGCGATCACCCGATCAATTACACCGAGACCGACTTCCGCGAGACTGTCGAGGACGAAACCGACGGAGAGGGCGTCGATCTCGTCCTCGAGAGCGTCGGCGACGACGTCTTCGAGCGCAGCCTCGATGCAATGACGCACTTCGGCCGGATGGTCACCTACGGCGTCGCCAGTGGTGTCCCCGGCGAGATCGAAAATCGGAGACTGCTCTTCGAGAACAAGACTATCAAGGGCTTTCACCTCGGTCAGGCATCGGTCCACGATCCCAGTACGGTTATGAAGGCCGTTCCGGAACTCACGCAGGGGCTGACCGACGGCGACCTCGAGGTCGTCCTCGGCGAATCGTTCGCACTCGAGGACGCAGCAGACGCCCACCAATATATCGAAGACCGCAAAAGTGCCGGGAAAGTCGTCCTCACGCCCTGAGCGCTGGCGCGGAGTGAGCGGGCGGGAACCGTTTTAGCGAATCTTTTCTAGTCGTCATCATCGTCGTCGTCCTCGTCGTCGTCATCATCGTCGTCGTCATCGTCGTCATCGTCGTCGTCCTCGTCGTCATCGTCGTCATCGTCGTCATCCTCATCATCGTCGTCATCCTCATCATCGTCGTCATCCTCATCATCGTCGTCGTCATCGTCGTCATCCTCATCATCGTCATCCTCATCATCGTCATCCTCATCATCGTCGTCGTCATCATCGTCATCATCGTCCTCGCTCTCGTCATCGCTCTCATCGTCGTCTTCGTCCTCGTCATCATCGTCTTCGCCGTCTTCACCATCTTCACCGTCATCGTCCTCATCGTCGTCACTGTCAGATTCGTTTCCGTTACCGACGTCGCCAGCGTCGTCTCCAAAGATATTGTCCTCGGTTTCGCCCTCCTCGTCGGGATCGTCGTCGAACGTTGTGTCTACACAGCCTGCGAGTGTTCCGATAGTTCCGACGACGACTGTGACGATCGTTCGGCGACGAGTGGTCTCTGTCATTCTCTCGGTCCGTCGTACCACGAACGGGTAAAAGAGTATTCAGCCGATACTCACTCGAGTAAATCCGCGGGTACTGGTCCGCTCGTGGTTCCTAAAGGTGGTTTCTCGAGTGGGGACCTGAATTGACCGACAGTAGCCACTGTCCGTCAGTGCACAGTTGACCGTCAACGGGTTCGGCGATCAGTGTGTGAACCGTTCCAGTTAGTACAATAGTATCGTCTTGGTCGTCTTGGTGTCGTCTACCGTCCCATTCGCGATTCGGAGTCGACGCTGATGGCGGGTTCCTATCCATCTGGTGGGAGGTGCCAGCACGCGAAAATGAAGGCGTAAAACGGTCGAATCGACGGTCGGTGCGAGCGACGTTAGCCGTCTGCTTCCTCGACGTCACCTTGAACGTCGGTGCCGTCGCCTTGTTCGACCGTTTCACCGCTGACGTCGCCGTCGACGTCGTTGTCGGGGCCGAGTTCGACGTCGCCATCTGCGTCGACATCACCGTCGATATCGACGTCAGCATCGGTCGTCACGGACCCGCCTGCGGTGATATCGCCATCGACATCGGTGTCTTCACCGAGGTCGACGTCGCTACCGGCATCGATACCGCCGTCGATATCGACATCGGGTTCGGTCGTTACAGCACCGCCTGCCTCGACGTCTCCGTCTACGTCTGCATCTTCCTCGAGGTAGACGTCGCCGTCGGCGTCGATCGGACCGTCGATTTCGATATCGGCCTGCACTTCGACGTCGCCGTCTGCCGAGATTTCGTCGATATCCTCGTCGATGACTTCTTGGTCCCCTCCGTTTCCGTTGCCGTCGTCCGCGTCGTCGTCACCGCTACCGGCGTCGTCAGTGTCGTCGTCTCCATTCGCGAGATCGTCGACACAGCCGGCGATTGCGCCAACAGTTCCAACTGCCGCTGCAGCAATCGTTCGTCGGCGGGTAAGATCAGTCATCGTTGCACGCCTTCGTATTTTCATTTCTTATAAAAGATTTGTGGATCGATAATTGCTGTAGATTTTATGCAAACCTGAACGGAGGAGAATCCCGTCGTCGGGCGAAATCGTCTCGATCACTCGTCGAACGAGACGTTCCACTTGAGGTCGTACTCGACGAATTCGGCTTCGTCCAGTGGCTTCCCGCCTTCGAAGTGAAAGTCGCCGACGACAGTGTTCCCCTCGAGGACGCCCGGGAGCCAAAGGTGGTCGTCGTCCCACATCTGATCGTAGGGAACGTCGTCGACGGGGGTCCACGTCGGTCTCGCCTCCGCGGTCGTCGTCGGTTCGCCCGAAAACGACCGCGTTCGAAAGACGTGACAGACCGAGTGGCGCTCGCCGTCGAGCAGAAAGGTGAGTTCTCCCGCCTTCTCCAGATCCGCCGGATCGACCTCGAGGTCGACCTCCTCTCGCGTCTCTCTTGTTGCACACTCGCGTGGCGTTTCACCGGCCTCGAGTTTGCCGCCGGGTCCGTTGTACAGGCCGTCGCCGAGCCCTCGCCGTTTTTCGATGAGGAGCACTTCTTCAATAGATTCACCAGTGCTCTCGCGAGTCCGTCGCGGAAAACACAGCGTCGTCTCGGTCATACGGGAGTGTTCGCTCGAGTGAAGATAAACCGTCACCATCGCACTTCGACCCGGTCGTCGGGAACGGCGTCGAAGGGGGTGGGCGTGACGGATTGCCCGTGGTGTTTATACTGATTCGATAGCAGTGACGTTGTATGGAGTATTTACTGTGGGTTCTGATAGCACTCCTCGCGTACTCGTTCGTCGCGCCGCTCACGAGCGTCGTGATGCAAGACGTTCCGGCAACGCCGGGATTGTTCCTCTCGACGCTCGTCTTTCTCGCGATTGCGAGCAGCGTACTGATCGTGACTGGCGGTGCCGATCCATCGCTCGTGGTCTCGCTCGAGGCCGGTTACATCTACATCGCCGGCGCGTTTCTCACGGCGGGGATTTTGGCGTACACGGCCGCACTCGAGACCGGGCCCGTTAGCGTCGTCGTGCCGATATTCGGCATGTTCATCGTCGGCAGTTCGGTGTTGGGAATCCTCTTTCTCGAGGAGTCGATGTCGGTGACACGGGCGGCCGGAATCGGCTGTGCGGTCCTCGCGATCGTCCTCACTGCGGGTGAGAGCTAATGGAACGAGAGTACCTCGCGCTCTCGGTGATCGCGTTCGTCGCGTACAGTCTGGTCGCTCCATTGCTCAAGGTCGCGATGGAGACGGTTCCGAGTACGATGGCGGTCTTCCTCTCGAACACCATCATGCTCGGGCTCCTCGGTGGACTGTTGCTCTACCAGGGTGTCTCCCCTCGCCCGTATCTCTCGCACCCGAAGACGCCCCACATCGTCGCCTGGGGTGCCCTCCTCGCGATCGGGCTCCTAGCGTACTACCGCGCACTCGAACTCGGTCCCGTCAGCGTTGTCGTTCCAATTTACGGGCTGTTCATTGCAGTGAGCTCGATCATCGGTATCGTTGCGCTCGAGGAGTCACTGACTGTCAGAAACGGTCTCGGAATCGTGTTCGCCGTCCTCGCCGTCGTGCTCATGTCGCTGTGAGCGGCCAGTCGAGAACTGCCGGCCCTACAGCGAGCGATTCTACAGCTCAATCGTCCCCTGTCGACTCGGCCAATCCACTCTCCAATTGGTCGTCGACGAACTCCTCTGGTGCACAGCCAAGCGACCGATGTGGACAGTACTGGCAGTGCTCGCCGGTCGTCGTTTCGGCGAACGAGGGGTCGTCAGCCGCCTCAAGCGTCTGGTGAACGCTCGACCACGGGGGGAGTTCCTCGGGCATGAAGAGATCGACGCGTGGGCCGTCGACGGGACCGACGTAAACGTAGCCAGCAGCCGTCACTGGCTCGTCGAACGCCTGCTCACACGCTCGGACGTACAACGCCAGTTGGGACGCCTCGGACGGCGAAATTCGTTCGGCTGTCGCCTTGTAGTCGAGCACGACGAGGTCACCCTCTGGGGTCCGTCGCACCGAGTCGATGAATCCGACCACGTCACCGCGGACGTTCGGCACGTCAGCGAGGGTAAACGGCACTTCCGCGGCGAGTGGCTCCCACTCGTGAACCGGATCGTCGAACGCGGGCGCACTCGCGTCGAAGTACCGATCCACACACTCCAGCACGCGCTCTCGATGCTCGAGGACGCCCCTCGCCGTCAGTTGCCGGATCGCGACTTCTCGCCAGTCGTCTCGAGTGGCGTCGTTTCGATAGAACGCCTCCTCTGCAACGTCGTGGAAAATCGTCCCGACGAGGCGTGGGACGGCGGTATCGGCAGATACGGTCCCGTCGTCTTCAGAGTAAGACTCGAGGGGTGTCCCATCCTCGAGTGTCCGAACGGACGAATCGCCGATCGCGTGAACGACGTGATCGAGGTAGTGCTTTCGCGGACACGTCTCGTGGGTCGCAAGCGAGGTGTAGCTGTGGCGCAAGGCGGCGGGGACGTCGGTCGCGTTAGCGAGCGTGTCGACGGGGAATCGAACGGTTTCACCAGTCAGCGACGAAAGCCGCCGTTCGCTCGGCACTCGTCGGTCCGTCTTCGAACTCGGCGTTTCGGCTGCTGTTTCAGTCGCTCGAACGTCGTCCGTTCGACTACCGGTTTCGCCAGTTCCACTCACACCACCGTCGCCAGTCGCACTCGCCGCGTCGGCTGCTGGCAACAACGTGCCGTCCCGGAGCATCCGCCCGAGGTCGTGAACCGTTTCGATGGCCGCCTGGGTCTCGAGTGGCTCGGCGGTCCGGTCGTCGTAGCCGGAGTAGTAGGTGATCGTTCCAGGCGTTCGCTGGGCAGAGTCGGCGATTTCGTCGGTCCTGTCGGCGACTGTCTCGGGAAACGACTCCCTAACGCGTTCGAAACTCTCGGTGAGCGATTCCCAGAGGGTCATTTGCTCGCCGGTGACCGACCACTCGAGGCCGTCCGTTAAACACGCATCGGCGGTCGACGCGCCGAGCTCCTCGTCCTCGCCGTCGTAGTCGTACGTCGAACCGAAGACGAAGAGGTGATTCTCCGCTCGAGTGAGTGCGACGTGCAGGACTCGCCACTCCTCGCCGACCGTTTCGGCCGCGAGATCCGCACACAGCGGCGAGTCGATGTCGTCGTTGAGCGTCGCCGCCAGTAGCTGGTAGCGTGCCCGTCGGGCGTAATCACGTTCGACGCACCACTCCTCGTCGGAGAGATACGGCACCAACACGGTGTCGAACTCGAGGCCTTTCGCCTGGTGGACCGTCATCACGTCGATGGAATCCGTAGATTGGGTGCCCCGCGTCCGATCGCTCGAGCCACTTTGGAGCGTGCGCTCGAGTGCGTCGACGAACGCCGGCGTCACCGTCTGGACCACCGAATCTGCGGTGTACGACTCGACGAAACGCTCGAGGCGACCGAGTTCGTCGCGCTCGTCGCTCGTGCAGTACCACTCGAGTCGCGTCACCTCCCGAAATCGGCCGACGAACCCGGAGAGCGGGTAGACGTCCCGCAACGTCTCGAGTTCCTCGAGGTGGGTCCGTGCGTTGTGGACGCGGTCGGGTCGTTCGAGGCTGCTCTCGAGGCGCGTATCAGCACCGGCGTCTGCGTCATCATCGCCGTCTGCGTCACCATCGACGTCTGCGCCGTCACCGGCATCAGCATCTGACTCGAGCCCCATCACGGCGTCGTACAGCGTTCCGTCTCGACGCTGCAACGTCGCGAGGTCGGCTTCGCTCACCCGATATCGGTAGAGCAACACCCGGCGCAAGTGGGCGTCTGCGGCAGGATCGACGAGTACGCGGAAATACGACAGGAGCGTTTGCAGTCCCGGCGACACCTCCCCGTAGGCCGAGCCGGATATTTCGTAGGGGAGTTGACGGGTGTTCAACTCCGCGGCGACGGCCTGTGCGTGTCGATTCGTCCGGACGATTACCGCGATGTCCTCGAGCGAGCGCTGTGGCACGCCGTCGGCGTCGCCGTTCAACAGCCTCGAGACCGTCGTCCCGACCTGTTCGGCCGTCGATCGATCGATCTCGTCGCTCTCGACTTTGACGACGCGGTCGACGGCCGACCCGTCGCCACGGCTCTCGCCGCCGGTCGGCGATTCGAGGTCACGGTCGTGCTCGAGTGCAGGTTCGGAGAGAGAGTCAGCGTCGGGTTCGTCCGCCGGTGCTGACGACGCTCCTCTGTCGGCTTCTCGGAGCGTCTTCGAGGCCTGTGGGCCGTAGTCGCAGTGGTTCGTTAGGGCCAAAATCTCCTGTTTCGAGCGGAAGTTGAGTTCGAGTTCGTAGGATTCGTGGTCGTCGTAGACCGTCGCAAGTCTGTCGAGGCCCTCGCGGTCGGTGCCACGCCAGCCGTAGATCGACTGGTCCTTGTCGCCGATCGCGAGCAAATCGGGCCGATCGGGGCCGTCCGTGAGTTCGGTGATGAGTCGGAACTGGGTCCTGTCTGTGTCCTGAAATTCGTCGCAGTAGACCTGGGTCCACTGGCTCGTGATCTCGTCTGCGACGCCGTCGTCGGTAACCAGCGTCGTCGCCGTCCGCACGAGTTCGTCGAAGTCCAACATTCGCTCGTCCTCGAGAGTCGCGTGGTAATCGGCGTAGACGGCCGTGTAGTGGCGCGCGAGACGCACGAACTCGACGTAGTGCTTTAGCCTGCCGAAGGGACTTTGCTCGAGTCGACCAGTCGCGCCGCGCCAGATTTCGTTTCCAAAGAGCGCTCGCGGGAGCTGTTTCGTCGTCGGCTCCTCGAGTGTGAGCGCGTCGATCGTGTTCGTCACGCTCTGTTGGAGGAGCGTGAGGTAGTGATCGATCTGGCGGACGAACTCGTCGCCGCGAAACGCGGCGGGGGCTTCCGCGATCTTTTCGCGACAGAACGTGATCAGCTTCCCGTAGTCGACGAGTGCGGATTCTGCCCCCTCGAGGTGTTCGTCTCGGTTGAAGTACAACAGTGCCTCGTTGTCGAACGAGAGGCGCTCATCGGCGGTTTCCTCGAGCCAGAGGACGAACTCGTGACAGAGCTCGAGCGTTCGGACGGCGGGAAGCTGGTCGTCCAGTTGGGCCGGGGTGATATCCTCCTGACTCATCGACTGGATGAACCGGTCGACGGCAGCGGTGACGTCGTCGGGTGACGGCTCACCACGTCCCATCGTCGTCGCGAAGTCGTACTCGTTCTCGGCGAGCAAGCGACTCACGATCCGGCGTCGCGTCCGCTCGGTGACGACGTCGAACTCGGGTGAGTAGCCGAGGTAGTAGGCGTACTCGCGGACCAGCCCGTAACAAAACGAGTGGTAGGTATTGATGTCGATCGCGGCGGCCGTCTCCGGGTCGAGGCGATCACTGACCGCACTTCGAATACTGCTCGCGGCTTCGTTCGCGAACGTCAACACCAGCACGTCCGCGGGATCGACGTCGCCTCGTTCGATCGCCTGCTCGAGTCGCATGAGCATCGTAGTCGTCTTCCCCGTCCCTGCACCGGCATCGACGGAGGTACAGGCGGCCGTGCTATCGATCACGTCCTGTTGATTGCCCCGCGGTTCGCGAGGTTTCTCACCCATCGAATCGAACCTCCGAGGCGAGATACTCCTGACAGCAGACCGAGTAGCCACACTCCGGACAGGACGCACTCGAGATCGATTCCCAGCGCGTTTCCGGTTCGAATTTCCCGTCGACGATTCGCGCTACGGCGGCCGCGAGTCGGTCGTCGACCGCCCGATTTCGATGTTCGTGCGTCATCCCGTACGTGTGGTGGTCGATGTAGCGATCGGTCAGATCGTGTGGCTCGATACTCGCCTCGACCGACTCCTGGACCCAGTTTACCGTCGTCTGCGAGCGATCGGCGACCGGTATCTGTACGTACCGACACGTTCGGTCCTCGAGCCCTAACTGCTCACAGCGGGTGCGAAGCCCGTCGACGACGCCAGCCGTCTCGAACAGCGAACCGACGAATCCCGGTTCGAAGACGTCCGCTTCGGGATCGAAGTGATCGTGGAACTGGTCTGCGATATCTCCCTCCCACTCGGGTCGGTACCGAAGGCGACCCAGCGGGGCAAGCGTCGGGACGAACCGAACGCCGACGACGGAACGTCCGTCCGCGGTGAGGTAGTCGACGGTCGACTCGAGTGCCACGCTCGCGTCACCCGCTTCCGATTTTGGCAGCGACACGCGACTCGAGAGCGGGAGGGTCGGTCCGATCACCTCGCCGTTCGTCTCGCTCGTGAGCCGGACGATCCCTTCGGCGTGTTCGACGCCGATCCGGTCGACGTACGCCTCGAGCGTCGCTTCGAGTACTCGGCGCACGTGGCGGCGTTGTTCGCGCGAGTGAAACCGTTCGTCGTGGTCGTTCCAGCGTTCCTCGAGCGCGGTCGTGGCAGCGTCGAGGAGCCGATCCGGATCGGTGTCTCCGGTTCGTAACGCTGCACAGATCGAACCTCTGAGGAGATCGACTCGGTCCTCAGCCGTCGTCTCGTCGCTGGTCGACTCGAGGTCGTGTTCGTGGGCTAACTCGTACTTGCGTGGACAGCGAACGGAGGTCGTGAGTCCGTCGACGTGGATACGCTCGATACTGGCTGGTGACCCGGTCTGCGTCGGCGTCGGCGTATCTGGACTGTCACTCATTACGAATCACCTCGCCGGCGGCGAACTCGAACTGTGAGCGGACGGCATCGGCCAGTCCGTCGTCGATTTCCTCGTGTGCGAGGACCAGTGCGATCTCTTCGAACAGTTCTTCCGTGGTGGCGAGGTCGGCGTCGCCGCCCGTACTTGCCTCCCGAACGATTCGCTCGAGTTCGCCGTGTGGCTGGGCGAGCAGGGCCTCGAGTGCGTTTTGCTCGCCGTGGATCGCTGCCGTCGTCTCGGGTTCGACGGTCGGGAGATCACTACCGCGTGCGGACTCGAGCAGTTGCAGGTACCGAGATTCGTCGTGTGTCCGATCGAGGCCGCCCGCACCGCGTTCGAACGAACAACAGTAGAGCGCCGACCGTGCCGCGCGAGCTCCGAGTGCGAGGCGTCGACGCGAGCGTTGGGCGTGGTAGGCTTCGAACGGATCGCCAATGCCATCCGGATCCGCGCTGGCGAACGTCGCCGTGACGTCCTCGACGGACGGGTTGGTTACGGCCGGATACGTCGGCATCTCCCGAACCCACGCCGTCGGAAACAGTTGCGTGAGAAACTGCTCGCCGGGATAGGCGTCGTCGATCAGATCGAGCACGAAGACTGCCTCTCGCGTGTCGTACTTCAGATCGTCGATCGCACAGACCGTGACGCCGCCGGTCGGTGGCTGGGCGTCGACAGCGTGGACGTAGGGTGCGTCGTACTGGATCGTCCGGCGGAGCATCCGCCGCAAGCCCTGCCAGTCGGGACCGACCAGGTCGGTCTCCTCGACGAAGCGAGCAATCTCGAGCACGCGCCGGAGACTGGCGAACTGTTCGCGGGCGTCGACCCACTTCTCCTCGCGTGTGATTCGACCCTTGAGATCCGTCCGTCGAATCCAGCGCTCGAGCGAGCGGGAGACCCTCGAGTGTGAACACGACTCGACGGTCTCGAGGGAGAGTCCGTCGACTCGAGCACGCAGTCGCTCGAGAGCCATGTCACTCGGCTCCGTCGTCGGATCCCGTGGATCGATCGGACCTCGAGCACGCTGGTCGGAACCCGTCCGTTCGTGAACATTTTCCGTAGCGAGTTCGGCATCGACGCGGCCGGAGTGGCGGTCTCGTTTACACTGTACCGTCACGAACGCGTAGAGTTCGTGTACCACTGGGTCCTCCGCGAGCGAGGGCGTCCCGATCGTCGCCGTCGGAATCCCTGCCTCTCGAAGCCGTCGTCTGGTTTCGGGGACCCGTTCGATTCGGGGGACGGCGACTGCGAACTTCTCGAATCCCCAGCCGTGTCGATCGCGAAGCGCCTGAATTTCGCTCGCGACGGTGCTCACCTGCTCGGCTGCCGTCTGCGTTCGAATTCGGAACACGCCATCGGCGGTCGCCGATTCGAGTTCCGTTCCCTCAGATCGAGACACGGCGTCAGCCGACTCCTGGGGACACGCGCCAGTCGCGAGGAAGCGACTGACCGCCTGCTGTGGCGAACGGCTGGCGGGCATGGTCTCCCTGCAATCGCGTCGCGGATCGAGAATCTCGACCGTCAGTCCGTCCCCGACGTGATCTTCGATACAACCCGGTTCGACTCGAGTCCGCTCGACGCTGGCGTGGCGCTCGCCCAGACAGACGAGTGCAGTGTCTTCGGAAAGCGCGGCGAGATACCGCCGATCGAGTTGGCGGTACTCCTCGAACTCGACGGCGAGGACGGCATCGATCGAGTCCGTTACTCGCGTTTGCAGCCCCTCGACGTCGTCCTCGAGCAGATCGACCGTTTGTGGAACCACGTCTGCACGCTCGACGTACCCTCGCTCCTCGAGTACCGCGTGGAACCGGTCGTTCATCGCGTAGAGAAACGCCAGCGACTCGCGTGGCTCCTCGGCTTCGACGTCCGTGAGTCCCAACTGTTGGCGGGTCGCCTCGAGCAGCAACTGGCCAACGTCACGAGCGAAACTCTCGTGGTCACTTGCGCGCTCGAGGTACGCCGGGATGTCGCGACTCGCGCCGTCAATCACGAGCGAGATGAGTTCGATCCGTTCTTCGTACTCGAGTCGATCCAGCGTCGGGTCGTACTCCTCGAGCACTTTCGAGGCGTGTTCGGGCAGCGACTCGACGCGCGGTGATTTCGGCGTGTCGTCCGTTGTCGAGGCGGCTGCGAGCGCTTCGGTGAGGTTCTCGAGGCCCGCCGGGTGGCGCTTTAGGACCAACACGTTCTGTGGCTCGTACTCGTCTACGAGTGCGGCGTACTCCGTCGCGATGTGGTCGAAGAGAGCGTCGCTCGAGCAGGGTTCAGCAAGGAGCGTACACGTCCCCTGGAGGGTGGGTTCCTGAGACGCCATCGATTGATATGACCGACTTGTGCGATGTTCGTATATAAACGTGCGTCGTCTCGCGGCGTCTCGGTTGCCGGCGTCGGCAGCGGACCGACTATGCGATGGTTCCGCATAGCAAATTCTTATAGGAGTGACCGAGCACACATCCGTATGGACGATATTTTCGTCGCTCGCGTCATGTCGTCGTCACTGACGACCGTTTCGCCGGAGACGCTGGTCGAAGATGCCGCACAGGAGATGCTCGCGAACGAGATCGGTTCGGTCATCGTCGTCGACGACGACGGGGGACTCGAGGGAATCCTGACGACGACCGACTTCGTGCAGATCGTCGCCGAGCGCAAGCCGAAGGATCAGACGCCGGTGTCGACGTACATGAGCCAGAACGTCACGACGGGACGCGCACAGGAGAGTATTCGCGACGCCGCCGACACGATGGTCGAAGAGGGATTCCATCACCTCCCGATCGTGGACGACGACGAGGGTGTCATCGGCATTCTGACGACGTCCGATCTGGCTTCGTACCTCTCTCACGCGCAGACGCCGAGTCCCGAGTAACGGGCTTTTTCGGTTGTCACGGTCTGAGGGACGGATCTTCTGCCTTCGTGGCTGCCTCGAGTGAAACCGACTCACGGGTCTTGCGACGAGTAGTACGTGTCGCGACCGGCTTCGTCGAACGACGACGTGGTAATCACGGGCAGTCTCGAAATCTGTCGATCCGTTAGTCGTCGTCGCTCTCGCTCGTCTGGAGGGGACCCCCCTCGTGGTGGTGCAGCGACGACATCTCTTCGCGGAGGTTGGTGCCGTTTCGCTCGAGCGTCCGAACCTGGTAGACGTAGCCGATCGCCGAGAGAATCGCGAAGACGACGACGACGATCAACGCGGTTGGTGCGCTCGCGGCGACGAGCACCATGAACACGAACGACATGACGATGTTGCCGACGGCGACGAGTTTGAGCACCGGTAGCGGCAGTTTGTAGACCGAGTACTCGTAGCGTTGTGGATACTTCTTGGGGAGGTTCCACAGGGCGAGGCCGCTGATCATAAAGGAGAGGAACGTGCCGGTGACGACGATGACGACCAGCCAGTCGATGAACTCCGGGCCGGTGAATTCGTCGAGGTAGCCGATAAACGGCGCGACGGCGAGGGGCGGCACGCCCATGAAGATAACGGCGCGGTGTGGCGTGTCGAATCGGTCGTGAATGCCCGCGAAAAAGCCGGGCAGGAGGTTATCACGCGAGGCGCGCATAACCGTTCGCGAGTAGGACGTGTAGAGCGTGTTGACGGTCGTCGCCGCAGCGACCAGCGCGGCCACGGCGATCAACACGACTCCGGCGGTGGGCAGCGTACCGAACTCCTCGCCGACGGCTGCGAGTGCGCCCTCGACGGGGTCACCGTCGGCACCGACGGCCGCCTCCCACGACCCACCACCGATCAGCGCGACGACGAGGACGACCGACAACACGGCGACGAACGACATTCCCACCGCGAGGACGCGCGGGATGTTCTTCACCGGGTCCTCGAGTTCTTCGCCGATTTCGATGATCATCGCGAATCCCTGATAGGGGATGTACAGGAGGACGATCGCGAGGAAGAACGGTGCGAGTCCGTCCTCGAAGGGCTGGCCCTCACCGTCTGGGAACAACGGGTCGAAGTTCGCCGGGTCGAACGAGGCAAGGCCGCCGACGATGAACGTGAGCATTCCCGCGATCAACACGGCGACGAGGGCGATCTGTGCCTTCGCCGCCACTCGAATGCCGACGTAGTTCACGGCGAGGAAGAATCCGAGGATCGCCCACACCGCGAGGGTCGTGTTCACGTCGATACCGTATCCGATTAACTCGAGGAAGTACGGCAGGTACTGGGCGAATCCGAGGGCAGCGAAGAGGAGGTACGCCCAGACGGCCACGACGGGAAGCATAATGTTGAGAAAGCCCCAGAACGGTCCGACGAGCCTCGAGCCGTAGACGTACGCCCCGCCCGCGACGGGAATCGCCCCGCCGAGTTGAAGGAGTTGCAAGACCCCGAGTGCCATCGGAATAATTGCCAACAAAATTGCGAGTATAATACTCGGTCCAGCTTCGGCAGCCATCTGCGTCGGAACGAGAAAGATACTCATTCCGAGCGCCGTCCCGATTAACAATGCAATCGCTATCCCCGGCCCCACCTTTTCGTTAATTAATTTGAAATCGTCAGCACCCACGGTGTATCACGGGCTCTCATGGCTCCCCATCCCTCATTAATGTATTCGTTCAGAAATATAATGGGTTAACAATGGAAACCAAAACCACAAATATCTATTACAGTATGGGTGATTGACAAATACACGCATGCTCTTGCAATTGCGATCGCGACTCAAAACGAAAACGGCGGTCGCTCGGTTCGTCGCTCGGGAGAGACGCACAGTTTGAGTGGTCACTTGTCAGCGTCGCTCATCCACCGAACAGTTTCCTCGAGGCGGTCGCCTAACGTCCGGGCTTCCGCTGGCGTCAGTTCGATGTCGGCGTGGCCCGTGGCGTGATCGCCCGCCATCGCGTCGATACTGAGGACGATTCGGTGGTCGTCGGTCGGTTCCGGACGCACGGAAACGTCCGCTCGATCGGGATACTCTCGTGGCGGCCCGACCTCGAGGTCGCTCTCGCCGCGAGTAACGCCCACCCGGACGCGCTGGGCGTGCTCGAGATCGAACGAGTCCGTCGGATCGTCTTCGGGAGGCGCTCGATTCGGTTTCTCTGTGGTCTCCTCGAGTCGGTCGTCGGGGCTCGGGTCACCCATAGATGACCATACGATTGCAACGGCCTTGGCTCTCCGCTAACGAGTTTCGACAACTCACTCGACCGTGAACGTCGCGTCGTCGATCCAGTCCCCGCCGACCCAACACTCGCGGGCGAACCAGCCGAAGTACGCCGCCATTCCGAGCGTCAGGACGGCCTCGAGTGAACCGAGGCCGGTCATCGTCTGTCCGGTGAGGATGCCCGCGAGACTGATCGTCACCCATCCGAGCGTCAGTATCGTGATCGAGATGGCAGCGACTCGTGGCCACTCCAGCGTCGTCGGCCCGAGGATGACTCGCTCTCGGAGACCGGCGACGAGCATCGTGACACCGACGAGAACGAGCCAGAGGACGATACCGACCATCGACACGCTCGTCGGGACGCCGAGTCCGACGACGAAGAGTCCGGCCAACAGTAGCGTCACGAACCCCCCACCGGCGAGTCCGTGTTTGATCACCCCTTTCTGTTCGCTCATTTCCCGACAGTTCGTCGGTCGGTTTGGTTAACCGTTCGGATCGTCTCGAGACCTCGGGTATTCGACAAAAACAGGTGATCCGATTGTCTCAGTCGTCGTCCATCGGCGCCGTCACGGGTTCGACGCGCTCGCCGCGTGGGCCATCGAGGTCGATTTTCGGCAGCAGGTCGCGCAGGTACCGACCGGTGTGTGAGTCCTCGAGTCGGGCGACTTCTTCCGGCGTTCCCGTCGCGACGAGTTCGCCGCCGTGTTCGCCGCCTTCGGGGCCGAGGTCGATGATGTGGTCGGCGTTCTTCACGAGGTCGAGTTCGTGTTCGATGACGACGACGGTGTTGCCGTTGTCGGTCAGCCGGTGGAGCACCTCGATGAGTTTTCGTTCGTCCTCGTGGTGCAGTCCGGTCGTCGGCTCGTCGAGCAAGTACAGCGTCTCGCCGGTGTCCTTCTTCCCGAGTTCTTCGGCCAGCTTGATCCGCTGGGCCTCACCACCGGAAAGCGTCGTCGACGGCTGGCCGAGGGTCATGTAGTCGAGTCCGACGTCCTTCAGGAGTTTCAGCCGGCGACGGATCTGGGAGTTCGACTCGAAGAACTCGTAGGCCTCGTCGACCTCCATCTCGAGCACGTCGGCGATCGTCTTGCCCTTGTAGGTGACGTCGAGGGTCGCGTCGTTGTAGCGCGCGCCGTCACACTCCTCACAGGGGACGTAGACGTCGCTGAGGAAGTTCATCTCGATTTTGACGGTTCCTTGGCCGCCACACTCCTCGCAGCGCCCGCCCTTGACGTTGAACGAGAAGCGTCCCTTCTCGTAGCCACGCTGTTTCGCGAGTTTCGTCTCGGCGAACAGGTCGCGGATGTAGTCGAAGACGTTGGTGTAGGTGGCCGGATTCGATCGAGGTGTGCGACCGATCGGAGACTGGTCGATCAGTCGGACGGTTTCGATCTCCTCGAGGCCCTCGAGGCCGTCGTGGTCGCCCGGAATGACGCTCGTGTTGTCGTTCATCTGGCGGGCGAGGCCCTTGTAGAACACCTCGTGCATGAGCGTCGATTTGCCGGAGCCAGAGACGCCTGTAATCGCGGTAAAGTTGCCCAGTGGAATGTCCACGTCGAGGTCGGCTAAGTTGTGCTGGCGAGCGCCGCGGATGGTCAGCGCGCCCGCCGGGTCGCGGCGTTCGTCCGGAACCGGAATCTGCCGGCGGCCGGAGAGGTAGTCGCCGGTGATGGACTCCTCACAGTCTTTGACGTCCTCGACGGAGCCATTGGCGACGACCTCGCCGCCGCGTTTGCCCGGACCGGGGCCCATGTCGATGACGTTGTCCGCACGGCGCATCGTCTCTTCGTCGTGTTCGACGACGAGGAGGGTGTTTCCGATGTCTCGAAGCTCTTCTAAGGTATCGAGCAGTCGGTCGTTGTCCCGCTGGTGGAGGCCGATCGAGGGCTCGTCCAAGACGTAGAGCACCCCGACCAGCCCGGACCCGATCTGCGTCGCGAGCCGAATACGCTGGCTCTCACCACCCGAGAGGGTCGCGGCTTCCCGGTCGAGGGTGAGGTACTCGAGGCCGACTTCGACCATGAAGCCGAGGCGGGCCCGAATCTCCTTCAAAATCTCCTCGGCGATGACTTTCTCGCGCTCCGTGAGGTCGGCTTCCATCGACTCGAAGTGGGCCAAGGCGTCGCCGATGCTCAGCCCGTTGATCTCGGTGATTGCGGTCCCGTCGATGAACACGGCCCGACTCGCCGCCTTGAGACGGGTGCCGTCACAGGACGGACACTCCGTCGCCGACATGTAGTCCTCGATGTGCTCGCGGGTCGAATCGGAGTCGGTCTCGAGGTATCGACGCTCGAGGTTCGGAATGACGCCCTCGAAGCGTTTTTGCTTGCGTCGGGTGCCGTTTCGGGTACTTCGCTCGAAGGTCACCTTGTCGCTGGTGCCGTAGAGGAAGGCCTGCTGGGTATCCTCCTCGAGGTCTTCGAACGGCGTCGACAGCGAGAGGTCGAAGTGCTCGGCGACGGCGTCGAGTCGCGTCTGGTAGTACGAGCGGTTGTAGCTCCAGGGCTCGAAGACGTGCTTGAGCGACTTGGATTCGTCCTGGATGACCAGTCCTTCGTCGATCTCTTTCGTCTCGCCGAGTCCCTCACACTCCGGACAGGCACCGTGAGGTGAGTTGAAGGAGAACGAACGCGTCTCGATCTCGGGCACGTCGATCCCGCAGTGAGTACACGCGAGGTCCTTCGAGAACTCGACGACGAACCGGTCGTCTTCCTCGGTCTCGTCGCCAAGCGCACCCGTTCGGCGGGCCGCCTCGCCCAGATCGGACGCGACCTCCTCGGGTGCGTCGGGCAGAATGACCTTGAGGACGCCCTCGGCTTCCTCGAGCGCCGTTTCGACGCTGTCGATGATCCGCGGACGGGCCTCGGTGTCTACCTTCACGCGGTCGACGACGACATCGACGGTGTGGTCGAAGTTCTCGTCCAGGTCGGGGTCGTCGAGGGTAAGGTCGTACTCCTCGCCGTCGATTTCGACGCGGGAGTACCCCTCCGAGACGAGTTCCTCGAAGAGGTCCTCGAAGGCACCCTTCTGGTCGCGAACGACGGGTGCGGCGAGTTTCGCTCGCGTTCCCTCGGGTAACTCGAGGATGCGCTCGACCATGTTCTGGGCGGACTGCTCGCCGACTTCGCGGCCGCAGTCGGGACAGTGGGGGGTGCCGACGCGGGCGTAGAGGAGACGGAGATAGTCGTGGAGTTCCGTGACGGTCCCCACCGTCGAACGGGGGTTGTTCGCGGCGTTCTTCTGATCGATCGAGATCGCCGGCGAGAGTCCTTCGACGGTCTCGACCTGCGGTTTGTCCATCTGTCCGAGGAAGTTCCGGGCGTACGCCGAGAGACTCTCGATGTAGCGACGCTGTCCTTCGGCGTAGATCGTTTCGAACGCCAGCGAGGATTTCCCCGATCCCGAGAGGCCGGTGACGACGGTGAACTCCTCGCGGGGAACCGTGACGTCGAGGTCTTTGAGGTTGTGCTCCTCTGCACCTCGCACCTCGATGTAGTCTTTGCTCATATGTAGGTGGTGAGTGGTGATCGAATTGGGTCGCGACGGAACGCTCGATTCACTGTGCGTGAGTCAGTGGCCGGAAGGACTTAACGCGTCTGGAAGCCCGGTAGCGTGGACTGTGTTAGCACATTTTGCCGGACGGAACCCGTGGTCCGGTACCGACCCGCTGATGACGGTCACGATGTTTCTGACAAACAGTTATGGAATCCTCCGTGGTCGGTATCGACTCGTAATGACTGCACGACGCTCGGCAACTGCGGACCGACGAACGCTGCTTACGGGACTCGTCGCGACGTTCGGGTCCGTCGGACTCGCAGGATGTACCGGCGGCAACGACGACAACGACGACGATAACAGCGGCGACAATGATGATGATCCGACGGATAACCCGGATTCGAACGACGATGAGACGGAAGATGTGGGTTCGAACGACGACGAGACGACGGAAGTCCACTCGGAGTACGAGTCGACCGACGTGCTCGTGACGACCGCCGATGGGGACGAACTGGGTGAGGTAACGGCAGCTATTGCGGATACGCCGGACCTGCAAGAACTCGGGCTGAGCGACACCGAAACGCTCTCCGAAGACCGGGGGATGTTGTTCGTCTACGAATCAGTCGAAGACCGGACGTTTGGCATGCCGGAAATGTCGTTCGGAATCGACATTGTGTTCGCCGACGACGAGGGCGTCATCACCAGTCTCTCCCACGCACCGGAACCCGAGTCTGAGGAGGACGGCTCCGAACAGACCTACTCCGGCCGTGGACAGTACGTTCTGGAGGTCGTCTACGAGTGGACCGCTGAGAACGGCGTCGAGGAGGGCGACGTTCTCAATTTCGAACTGTGATCCGAGGCGAGAGTTATACTCCGACGCGAGTTTCGATCACACCGATGACTCGTCACCTCACTCTTCGCGTTCCTCGAGTTAGTCGCCCGTCACAGACCCCTGTGATTCCGACTCGGCCGACGGTTCGTCTCGAGTGCGCAGCCACGAATCGATCATCGCGCCGATGCCGATAGTCGGGAGGACGAGGATGACGAGGATGTTGACCAGCGGGATCAAGTAGACGAGGTGCACGACGAGGATACCGACGACAAGTCCGAGCCACAGGTTCGGGTCCGGACTCGAGCGAACCCACCCGAGGACGAGTGCACCGACGACGATAATCGCGAGAGCGTCTGCCAGCAAGATGAGGAGCCAGAACCCGAAGAACGCGAACACCAGCGCGAGCATGAGGGCGACGCTGACCGTGTCGGGCGCGCCGAGTGCCGTTATTCCGGTGATGAGGAACATGCCGGCGAAAACGGCCACGAAACTGGCGACGAACGCGCCGAGGCCGAGGAGAAACGACCGGAGCGTGTGTCGCCTCATGTGCGTCCCGACGCCGCGGACGTACGACTGCGAGACGGCCAGTAAGAGCAATCCGACACCGAACGTGATGACGGCGTAGACCCCCATCACGACGAGGATTTCCGCGAGCGTTCGGGGTGCAGTCGCACCGTTCTGTGCGGCGGCGCTCGAGGGAACGAGCGCTAGGAGGGTGAGGACGACCGCAGGGAGAGAGCGCCGGACCATACGTTCTATCGTGTTTTCTGACTAATGAATCGCCCGGTGACGGTCGTCGCATTCGACACCCGAAGACGCGCCGATTCGCACCGCTGTCGGGCCAACACAGTCGCCCAATTCGTCGCATTCCGGCGTCTGCCGACTCTATTCGGCGTCTGCCGTCCAGACCAAAGTGTCTTCGGTCGGAAGCCCGAACGGGACGGTATGAGCGACGATTCCGGCCAGACAGTCGCTATCGAGGAACTCGTCGAGTACTGTCACACGCAGGCCGGCTTGCTCTCGGGACGCGTCGAGACGATGCGCGAGGAAGCGGACGAGTTGCTCACCGAAATCGACGAGGAGATGGCCGAACTCCGCACGCGACTCGAGGACCACGCGACCGGCGTGGAGGGCGTCGACGGCCCATCGACACCCGCCGGTCCCGGTGACCTCGACCTCGAAGAACTCGAGGAACTCGAGCGCGACGTCGAGGAGAAGCAACTACTCGTGGAAGCGAAACAGGCGCGAATGCAGGCCTTTCAGGACCTCGCCGCGAACTATACCGACCTCGCCGAGGAACTCCAATCTGAGTTCGACGACGGCGGAACCGCGTTAGAGCGCGTGATCCACTTCGAAGCCGACCACGACGCGCCGGCGTACTTCGAGAGTCGCGAGACGCTCGTCGAAGCCGCGGCAGCGGCCAGCGACGAGTCCTCTGAGAGTTCCTGATCGACTGGCCAATTACTCGCTCAGCGCCTCGAGCAACGCGTCTATCTCCGCGTTCGTGTTGTACGCGTGGACCGACGCCCGAACGGCCTCGAGATTGGGAAGCATTCGAACGACGACTCCCGAATCGGCGAGACGCTCGACGGTCGCTTCCGCGTCGTCGACGGAAATCGTTACGAGGCCGGATTCGAATTCGCGCGGACTCACCAGTCGGTCGTCGCGAAGCCCGTCTTTGAGCCGATCGGTGAGCGCTTCGATTCGCCGTTCGATCGTCCGGATGCCGATTTCATCGAAACAGTCGATCGCCTCGCTTAGCCCTGCGTACGGTGCTGGACTCGCCGTTCCGACCTCGAAGCGTTTCGCCCCCGGTGCGTACTCGTAGTCGACGGCGTTTTCCTCGGCGACGCTTCGGTAGCCGATGGCTGCCGGCCGAAGCGACCGTTCTCGCTCGAGTCCTCCGCGCACGAAGAGAAATCCGCCTCCGAAGGGGCCTAGGAGCCACTTGTGGCCCGCGGCGACGACGAAATCTGCACCCCACTGGTGGACGTCGACTGGGACCTGTCCGGGTGCCTGCACGGCGTCGACGAGGACGAGCGCGCCGGCGTCGTGTGCCACGTCGACGATCGATTCGATCGGCAATCGGGTGCCGTGGGTCCAGGTGAGCGAACTCACGCACAAGAGCGTCGCGTCGCTCGCCGCCGATTTCACGTCCCCGAGATCCAGCCGGCCGTTTTCGGTCTCGAGTTCGCGGACCTCGACACCTCGCGTGCGCTCGAGTCGTTGCCACGGCAGGATGCCCGAGGAGTGTTCGAGGTCGGTTCGGACGACGACGTCAGTGTCGTCCCACTCGAGTGCACCCGCGACGCGATTGATGCCATCCGTCGTGCTCTGTGTGAGGGCGATCTCCTTGACAGTGGCACCGAGGAGGTCGGCAACCGCGTTTCGGGCGTCGTCGTAGGCGTCGAACGCAGCGGGATACATCCCCTCGCGCGTCGGGGCCTCGTACTCGTGATGCTCGAGACTCGATTCGACGGCATCGACGACGCGAGTGGGACTCGGCCCGCCGGCACCCCAGTTGAGGTACGTCCCCGACTCGAGGGCAGGAATCGTCTCGCGAAGGTCCAGTGGTTCCATCGAGAACACCTTCGAGTGCCACACGTTAGATCCCTGTGCCCGACTGTTCCCGCGTCCGACTCTTCCCGTGCCCGACCAGTCACCCGTCGCGGTCTTCCCGGCGAACGGTAACTGGGGATAGGGTTTTATCGACGGCCGAACCAACACGTAACTAATGTTGTCGCTGCTCGCGACGTCGACTACGTTCGACGCGAACGATCCGGAGACGACGGTTGCGTTCGGCCACCTGTTCGCGTCGCTCGCGATCGCATTCGGCGCGCTCGTCTTGTTGTACTACACGTCTATCTACGTTCGAGACGTTCTCGCAGCGGACGTCAGCGGTGCACAGTGGTACCTGTCGATCGGCCTCGGCGCAGCAGTCGTCTACGCTGGAGCCAGCATCGGGAGCGTCTTCCTCGAGTCGGCGTGGATTCCGCTGTTCGGCGACGGAGCCATCCTGTTTTGTATCCTCTTTCTCACGCTGGCAATCCGGGCGATGTACCACGCCGAACGGGCCCGAGACGAGCGTTCGCAACTCCTTCCCGGCTGGGCTGACGTCGCCGTGATCGCTCTCTTCGTCGTCGCCTGGTGGGGCACGTTCTTACTCGAGAGTGCGTGGACGAGACCCGTCGTCGCCGTCGGCTGGGTACTTGCGTCGGCGTGGGCGATTCACTACGGCGTCCAGACCGTTCGCGTCCACGAGGGGACGACGCTCGCGGCGTTGACGCGCCACCTCCTTCCGGCGATCGTCTGTCTCGTCGCCATCGTCGTCGTCGACCTGGTGACTGGCTACCTCTCGAGCTACGGGGCGCTCGCCGACGCCACCTGGATCGTTGGCACGACGCTCGTCGGCGCGTTCCTGTTCACCACCGCCGTCGCGATCCGCCAGCAAGGCGGCGAACTCGAGCGACTCTACGACTGGACGACCTGGCGTGATCAGTCACTCGAGTAGCCACTCGCGACCGTCGTACGAACGTGACAGGTCACTTACTACATTCGGGTAACTTATAGTGTATCGATAATACCACTGCAAACGATGGTCCTCACAACCGCATTCGGCGGCGTGTTGGCAGCTGTCGCCCTGTTTTTCCTGTGGAACACCTGGACGTACGTCAGTCAGTATCGGACGATCTCGAGCGTCGATCCCGATGCGACGCCGACGATGCAACCCGGCGAGACGGTGACGCTCACCGGGCGGGCCCGAGTCAGCGAATCGGCACCGACTCCGGACCCGAGAGGCGATGCAGCACGCACTGACGACGTTGACGGCACTGACGGTACAGCCGACGCCGACGCCGGCGTGGTCGCCTGGCGCATTCGCCGGCGAAAACGCAAGCGACGGGGGACCTCGAGTTCAGGCTCCGGTCGTCGAGGGCGACGCTACAAGTGGTCGACTGAACGCGGCGGCCTCGAGGTCGGCGACCTCGAGATCGAATCCGAGGCGGGAACGGTAGCACTCGATCCGGACGCGACGAAGGAACTCATGCCCGGCGGTGCCACCTTCGGAACGGCCGACCCGTGGGATTCGGCCGGACTCCACCTCGGCGAGCCAGATATCGACACGCGAATCGACGATCCGCGGGACATCGGGCCGGACTTACCGGTCGATATCAACGTTGGCCCCCTCAGCACCGGCGAACGCTCGAGATTTCAGGTTAGTCGGATCGACGACGGCGATCAGGTGATCGCACACGGCGAACTCGAGATGGGCGAGAACGGCCTGACGCTCACCGAGGGCTCGAGCGCGTCACTCGTCCTCGCAAACGGTTCGGTCGGCGACCTCGTCGGTCGCCTCCGGATGGAAATCGCGAAGAACGTTCTCTTCGCGCTGGTGTTGCTCGCGTTTGCGGCCGCGACGTTCGCCGGGTACGTCGACGTCTCCTAAGGGCTGTCTCTCCACCGCTGATTGCTGGTTATTCTTCTGAGAGCACGTCGGCGAGTCCTTCCCGATCCAGCTTTCCGAGATTCGTGACGGGCAACTCCTCGAGGACGACGACGTCCCGCGGTCGCTTGTACGCTGCGAGGTGGTCTTCGGCCCACTCGACGATTGTTTGTGCGCTCAACGACTCGTCGGAGACGACCACCCCCGCGACGACCTCCGACCCCTTCGTCTCGTGGTTGCGGCCGCCGACGGCGGCGTTCTCGATTCCGGGATGGGTCTTCAGCACCTCCTCGACCTCGGCTGGAGCGATTGAATAGCCACTCGACTTGATCATGTACTTTTGTCGCCCGAGGAAGTAGAGGTGGCCGTCCTCGGTGAACCGGCCGATATCACCCGTGAGCACGTAATCCTCGTGCATCGCCGCCTCGGTCTCCTCGGGCTTGTTCAGGTAGCCCTCGAACAGCGAGGGCGTCTTCACCGTGATCTCGCCGGTCTCTCCCTGAGGGAGTTCCTCGTGGGTCTCCCAATCGCGGATCACGATATCGGTCTCGTAGACGGGTTTGCCGACGAACCCCTCTTCGACGAGGCCGAGTTCATTGGTGAACGTGTCTCGCGTGTGCGTTTCGGTCAGTCCGTAGGCCGCCTCGTACATCTCCGCGCCGGTGGCGTCGGCCCAGCGCGCACAGAGGTCGTCCGTCAGCGACTGGCCAAAACTCGTCACCGGCATCGACTCGAGCGAGTCGATCTCTCGGTTGTCGTCTTCGGCCCCCAACGTTTCCAATAGCTCGCGGACCATCGGGGTGGTGATCCAGCCGTTATCCGGATCGTGCGCCTCGAGCGCGTCGAGGTAGGCCTCGGCTTCGTAGCGCGTCAGGAGGATGGACGTCCCGCCCTGAATCATCGGCGAGTCGACGGCGTTGAGCTTGCCGGCGACGTGGAAGACGGGCATCACGGCGAGGTGGCGCGTCCCGCCGTCTCGGTCGGTCAGCGCCGAGGAGGTGGCGGCAGCGAAGAGCACGTTCTCGTAGCTGTGCATGCAGCCCTTCGGCAGCCCCGTCGTCCCGGACGTGTACTGCAGCAGGCAGATGTCGTCCATCGCCACGTCGACTGTCGGCGGATCGGCAGGGGTCTCCTCCAGCACCGAGTCGAAGTAGAAGATGTCGTCAGCGGGAGGCTGTCGGTCCATCGCGACCGCGTCGGTCATCTCGGGATGGATCTCCGGCACCGGCTCGTCTGGGAGAAACGTCTCGAAACGCGTGTAGACGACCTGCTCGAGGGGCGTTTCCTCCCGAACGCCCTCAAACAGCGAGGCGTGGGTGTCGCCCGCGACGGCGATTCTGGCGTCGCCGTCCTCGAGTTGGTAGGAGAGTCGGTGTTCTTTGGCCATCGGGCTGCACGGGCTTACCCGCATTCCGAGTCGTTGTGCCCCGTAGTAGGCGATCACGTATTGCGGGCAGTTCTGCAGACACAGGAGGAGCGTTTCGCCCGCTTCGTATCCTTGCTCGTCGAGCCACGTCGCGAACGACGAGATGGCCGACTCGAGGTCGCGATAGGTCAGATCGGTGCCGTAGTAGGTGATGGCGACTCGCTCCGGCGTCTCGGTGGCGTGATGGGCGACGTACTCGTGGAGTGGCCGCCGTCCCAGCGGGAATGACGGCTCCGATTGGACGCCCGCGGGGAACCCGTCTTGATCAGTGGTAACCATAGACACGACAATCACGAACGAACACAAAGTAATTGCGTCGAACGAATTCCACCGGAAAATCGTCGCCGCTGGCGGTCATCACGTCTCGAGGTGGCCGCCGACCGCCAGCAGACGGATCGACGTGCAAACGCTGCAATTGCGCGCCCGACGTATTTGCTCGTGGCTCGCGTGGAAGGTGACGACGCGCTCCACCATGACTCACACCATCGAAATTAGCGACGACCTGAAGGAGCGACTCGACGGTCACCTTGAGGAGGACGAAACCCACGAGGAGTTCATCGAGGAACTGGTGTCCATCTACGAGACCGAAGGCAGATTCTTGCAGGAAGGCATCTGAGGGTGACCGTCCCGAACGACCTCGACTCGTTTTTATCGTCGAATGGCGTCGGGCCCGACGACGCTACCGTTGACGACGGTGCCGGCTCAACCATCAAATAGTCGATACACTTGGCCTAATCGTCGTGCGTGATCTGCTCGCGCTCGTGGCCGTGGTCGCGTTCTTGGAGGTGTTCGATCGCGTGGAGTTCGACGACCGGGATGACTTTTGCGACGAGCAAGAAGAACAACATTACCATGCCGATCGTTCCGGTGATCGACGCGAACTCGATAAAACTCGGGAAGTACTCGCCGGGGGTCGCGCCGTAGATGTCGAACGTCGGGTACATGAACCCCTCGACGACGAAGAGGATTTTCTCGAGCAACGTGGCCGTGAGCACCGCGAGGCCGGCGACGACGGCTCGACCCTTGGTGAACAGCGCCGGGCGGATTGCCTGCGCGAAGATAAACGCGAGCACGACGGCGACGAGACCCATCGAGACGATGTAGATCGGGTGCTCGAGCGTGGCGGCCGAAATCTGTGCGGTGTCGGTCGGCGCGGCGAACCCGCCGGTCACTCGCTGTTGCAACTGGAGCCAGAGAAAGAGGAGGCTGAAGAAGCCGAGCCAGAGGAGCAGGCCGCGGAAGATGTCGTCGGTGATGATGTGGTCCCAATCGTAGGCCCGCCGGAACGCGAACGAGAGGAGGATGACGCCGCTGATCGCGGAGGTGAGGGCGATGGTCAGGAACTGTGGGCCCTGGACGGCACCGAACCAGCCGGGTATCGCCGGGATCACGGCGAACAGCCACGGGATCACGCCGCCGTGGAGCAGGAGTGGCGCCATGATGATGATCGCGAGGGCGAGCCACCACACCATTCGCTGGACGACTTCGTCTTCCGCCTCGGTGTAGCCGAACGTCACGAGCGAGTAAATTGGATCGAGGGTGTCTGGCAGGTCGTCGCGTAACCGACTCACGTCGTATCTAATCGTCAACGCGAGGTACGTCGCCGTCAACACGAAGTAGGCCGTGATGACGGTCACGTCCCACACCAGCGGTGACGCGTGAACGGTGATGTGGTAGTGACCGAGGACGCTCGTGACCATCCGATCTGGTCGGCCGAGGTGGACGACGATGAAGAAGCCAGCCGCGGAGAGGCCGGCGAGGGTCAACAACTCGGCGAGGCGAGCGACCGGCATGTACCGCTCCATGCCGAGCAACCGAACCGCAGCGGAGAGGATGATCCCGCCGTGGGCGATGCCGACCCACCAGATGAACGCGCCGATGTAGACGCCCCACGTCACGCCGCCACCGGATCCCCAATCCGAGAGTCCCGTAACGACCATTCCCTGATAGAGCTGGTAGATCCACCCGACGAGAAAGAGGGCGAACGCTAGCCCGGCAACGGCAACTAACACGAAGTAGGTCGTCGACGTGTTCTGTATCGGTCGAAGAATGTCGGCCTTCCGTGGCGTTTTCGTGCTCATCGTGGTTGAACTTCACAAACATACTCTTGCGATTGGTGTGATTCCATCCGTTGGTCATGCAAGCACGAAGCGCGCGTCGTCGTCTCTCCACCTCCGGAGTTCGCACTCGTCACTCCGTTATTCGTACTCGTCACGTCTCCGGACGCGCAACTGTGACCAATGCTACCAAGGGACTCAAGTATACTCGTTACTACTCATTCAACATGGTGTTGCTGGTGGCACTCGACGACTCCGAACCCGGATGGGCAGCACTCGAGTACGCGCTCGAGGAAGCCGACGACATCGTCGTCGTCCACGCCGTCGACCCCAGTCAGAGTGGCTACGGTGAATTCGCCCACTTCGGGACGGACTCGATGCAAGAACGGCTTCGCGAACACGGCGAGGCGTTGCTCGAGCAAGTCCGTGATCGGGTGGCCGACCGTCCACAACAGGTGCGGACAGAACTCCTGGTTGGTCCGCCGGCATCGTCCGTGGTCACCTACGTTAGCGAGCACGATGTCGATCGCGTCGTCGTCGGCAGTCACGGCCGATCGGGCGTCTCTCGCGTCCTGTTGGGGAGCGTCGCCGAACAAATCGCACGCCGGGCACCCGCCCCCGTGACGATCGTTCGCTGAGCGATACTGGTGAGCCGTACTCGTCGTCGAGTGCGTAGACGATCCGTCGGTGACACTCGAGCAGCCCGTCCGTCCGAGGTAACCGACTACCCGACTCAGAGAGCGATGTCGTCGAGACGCTCGACCGTCGAATTAGGGGCAGCGGAACCGTCGCACCGACGAGTCCGGATACGCGGAGAGGTCGATAGTACGGTTCCGCATCTCCGAGATGGTATGTGTGAACGATCAGTCTCTCCGTCGGAACTGAATAAACTAATGAGGCTTCGAAACAGTCTCGCGGTATGAACAACCGCTACGACGTGGTTATCGCAGGTGCTGGTCCAGCGGGCGGCCAGTGTGCTCGCGACCTCGCTACCCGTGGCTACGAGGTCGTCGTTCTCGAGACCGAATCCGAGGACGGGTTCCCGCGCCAGAGTAACAAGTCAACTGCGGGGACGTTCCCGTCCATGATGGCCTCCTTCGGGATCCCCGACGATGTCGTCATGCAGTACACTGAGAACGTCGTCCTCGAGTCCCCGACCAACTACTACGTTCGCGAACAACCCGGTGCCGTCCTCGAGTTCGCCGACTTCAAGCGATTCCTCGTCGAAGACAGCCGGGCCGAGGGTGCAGAGTATCGATTCGACGCCCGCGTAACGGGCCCGATCATGGAAAACGGCGAGATCGTCGGCGTCACGTACAACGGCGACCAGGAAGTCTACGGCGACATCGTCATCGACGCGACGGGGCCCGCCGCACCGCTCGCGAAACAACTCGACGTCGTCGAACTCGAGCGCGAGAACCACGCGATCGGCATCGAGTACGAGTTCGAGGGCATCGACATCGACCGCCCCGGATTCGCCGACCTCCACGACGCGATGATGCTCCGACTCGACCACGAAATCGCTCCCGGCGGCTACTCCTGGATCTTCCACACCGGCGAGGATACCGCCAAGGTCGGCCTCTGTTACATCCAGAACGGCAGTCACAACCAGTACGCACGAGACGACTTTGCGATCGACGACTACCTCGATCACTGGCTCGAGACGGATCCGCGATTCGAAAACGCCGAGCGACTCGAGGGCAAGCAACACCGAGGCTCCGCGCACATCCAGCCGCCGGGCCAGATACACACCGACCGGTTCATGGCCATCGGCGACACCGTCCCGACGATCGACCCGCTCTGGGGTGAGGGGATCAACAAGGGCATGCAATCCGCACGCGTCGCTGCAGTCGCCGCAGACGCCTGTCTCAAACACGGTCAGATCGAACCGTCGGCGGAGAATCTCGAGGTTTACGAGACGCTCTGGCACCGGGATGTCGCGCCCGCCGTCAAGAAACGCCAGCACATGACCCAACTGCTCTATCTCGCCTCGAACGAGCGCTACGACAAATTCATGGCCGACCTGAATCGTCTGAACGAAGAGACGCTCGCGAAGGCTAACAGCGGGAGCCTCCGTGCCATTTTGAAACTGCTCAGCCCCAGCGACGTACCACTGCTCGCCCGGTTCGCGAAACAGCAACTGCGCTGAAAGCGAACGTCGCCTCTGACACTCTTTCATCGAGCGTTGACTCACCACGAATGCGGACTGAAACGGCCGCTTACGGGCGAACCGTTAATGGTCTGTGGCGCCGAGACATGCCAATATGTTGACTCCCTCGGAACGGGCCCGTGACGCCTCCCTCTCGAGACGGTCGCTCCTCGCCGCGAGCGCCGCGGCGATCACCGCGACGGCGGGCTGTACCGGCTTTCTCGACAACACGGACGCTGCGTCCTCGCTCGTCGACGCCGTCCCCGGCGAAACGACGCTGCTCGCCCATCTCGACGTCGAGGCCGTTGCAGACGGCGAGGCGAGCGAAACGGACCTCGAGTCGGCACTCGAGGGCCTCGACGCGTTCGGTTCCGAGCGTGCGACGGAGGCGATCGTCGCCTTCGAAGATCGAACCGGCCTCGATCCGCTCGAGGCGAACGAAGTGGTCCTCTTCGGCGACGTCGACGCAATCTCGAGCGACGCCACCGAGGAGGAGGTAGCAGCGGCGGCAGCCCAAGAAACCATCATCGTCGACGGCGACTGGAGCGAGGACGACGTCGTCGCGTCGCTCGAGGAGACGACCGACCTCGAGTACGAATCCGAGTCCGCCGGGGGCGACGCCGAGCGCTACGAACCGGTGTCGGTCGCGAACGGTGACGGTGACGGTGGAGACGGAGACGGAGGCGGCGACGAGCCACCCGTTCTCGGCGTTCTCGGTGACGGCCGATACGTCGTCGGTGACGAGGATGGTGTCGACGCGGCACTCGAGACCCACGCCGGGGACGAGGAGGCGATTTCGGGCTCGATCCGGAGCGCGTACGACGGTGCCAACGACGGTCCCGTCACAGTCGCCGCCGTGCCCGACGGCTCGCCGCTTCCGGACGAATTTGCGTTTCTCGCCGGCGGTAACGACGATATTTTCGAGGAAATCGACGCCATCGGCCTCCAGTACGACACGATCGACGACGAGACGGTCGACCTCGAACTCGACTTTCACGTCGACGACGACAGCGACGCCGAACAACTCGAGACCGTCCTGCAGGGTGGGCTCTCGGCGCTCGGGGAACTGGACGACGAACTGAGCGACGCGTCCGACGAGGCTACGCTCGAGCGCGAGGAGACGGTCGTTTCGATCGTCTATCAGGGCGACGCCGACGCGGTCGCCGCGTTACTCGCCGTGCTCGAGGGAGTGTGAGCGCGAGTGGATCTGGTCGCGTTGCTTCGAACGGAAGCGATCACCGCCAGACGGAATCTGGGTTTGATCGTCATTTTGCTCGTGTTGCTCCCCGGTGGCATCGTCGCTGGCACGGCCGTTTTCGAACAGACGATTCCGCGCGACGTGCCGGTCGGCGTCGTCGCCGAGGACGACGCGACCGAGGACGATGTCGCCATCGCCGAAGCCGGTATGGCCGGGTTCACGTCGCCAGTCGAGTACGACTCCCCAGCGGAGGCTCGAGATGGACTCCAGCGCGAGGAGGTCTATCTGGTCGTCCACGTTCCGGGTGGCGTGATGGACGAGGAGACGGACGCGAACGTGACGGTCGTCTCCGATCGCGCGTTCGTGCCGTTCGAAGAGCCGGTCAACGAGACCGTCGGCGTCGCCGAGTCCGAACTCGACGCGCTGGTCGAATCCGACGTCACCGTCGAGCACGAGACCATCGGCGAGGAACGGACGCTCGCCGAATTCCTCGTTCCGACGGGCGCGTTCGCGTTTCTCACCCTCTTCGCGCTAGTCTATCTGCCGTATCAGGTCCGCTCCGAGCGACTCGTCCTCGACCGTCTCCAGACCGAAACCCGCCTCGAGACCGTCGTGGCGAGCAAGCTGCTGTTCTACGGCCTCGCGCTCGCGATTCCAGCCGCGACGGTCGCCGGCGTCGCCGCGTGGCTCGAGTACGATATTACGCTCCTCTCGGCGCTGTCGATCGCCTCCTTTGGGCTCACCTACGTCTACCTGGCCGCGCTCGGACTGGCCGTGACGTTCGCCCTCGGTTTGCGAAAAGCCGCCCTGTTCGTCAACCTCGGCCTCGCGCTCGCCGTCTTCGGGTTCTCGAGTCTGGTCTACCCCACTGGCTTCTTCTCGTCGATACAGGGGACGATCTCCCGCGCCCTGCCGACGTACTACTCGACGGTGACGACCAGGAGCGCGATGATACGAGACGCGCCGGTCTCGCTGTACACGGATCACCTGCTCTGGCTGGCCGTGAGCGCCGTCGCGTCGCTCCTCGCGTTACAACTCGCACTCGTCGTCTACAAACGGAGGCGATAGCTCGTGGGTGACACGCACTCAGAACACGACGACAGCGTGGATCACCAGCCCGAGCACCCAAACGCGCCACAGGAGTCGACAGCCTCGTCTCCGTCCTCGGCGGACTCACTCGCGCTCGTCGACGTGACGAAACGCTACGGCGACACGACGGCGCTCGAGGATCTCTCCGTCGCCATCCACCCGGGCACGTTCCACGGCCTCATCGGCCCGAACGGCTCCGGCAAGACGACGCTCTTCGCGATACTGGCCGGGTTGACTCGCCCCTCGAGCGGGCGAGTATCGGTTCCCGAAGACGCGACCGTCGGCTACAGCTTTCAGGAGCCCCGTTTCTACCCCGCCTTGACGGTCAGAGAGAACCTCGAGGTGTTCCGGGGGTTCGCCGACGATCCGCCGCCCGACTCGTGGCTCGAGACGCTACTCGAGGAACTCCGACTCGAGCCCGTTGCGGACCGTCGGGCCGACGAGCTATCGGGCGGGTTCCGCACGAAACTCGACCTCGGGTTGGCGCTGATCAAGCGCCCGCAGTTCCTCTTGCTCGACGAGCCGTTGGCCGACGTCGACGACTACTCGCGGCGTCGTATTACGAGCTTTCTCGAGGAGTATCGCGCGGACGGCCGGACGGTCGTCGTCTCGACGCACAACGTGGCGTCGTTCGCCGAGCAGTTCGACCGCCTGACCGTCGTCGTCGACGGCGAGCTTCGATACGACGGCTCTCCCGACGCGGACGTCGTCGCCCAGTATCGATCCGTCCTCGAGGACGCGGCCTGACGCCACCGGATGGCGTTCGTGATATAGTGGCACCAGGTAGATTTCGTGACCTCACGGCTCCGGGAAACCTTTGCCTGCACTCCTCGTACGTTCGCTCGATGTTCGACACGATCTTGCTCCCGACCGACGGCAGCGAGCACGCCGAAGCCGCCGCCCAGACTGGCCTCGAACTCGCGAGTATCCACGACGCGGCGGTTCACGTCGTCTGCGTCGCCGACACCGGGCCGCTGAGCGACCTTCGGCTCCCGGGGGACGCTGCGAGCGCAAAAGAGGCGATGGGCGAACGAGCACAGGAGGCCGTCGACGCGATCGTCGACCGGGCCGACGCCTCCGAACTCGAGGTGACCGGGACGGTACTCGAGGGGCCGCCGGAGGACGAACTGCTCGAGTACGCCGACGACGTCGACGCAGACCTCGTTGTGATGGCGACGCGCGGCCGGGGTGGAGTCCACCGGATGGCCCTCGGAAGCACTACGGACCATATCGTCAGATTCGGCGATATTCCCGTGTTCATTACGAATTCGAGCGCTCACTCGAGCTAATTATCGACAGGGAGGATTTCCACCCAATCAGCGCATCTCTCCCAAGTGTCGTGATGAATATATAGCACGAATGTCGCGCGAGGTTCGGTTCGATCCGCGACTGGAGTGATCGTTCAACACAGCAACCTCTTTTACTGGGGGCATCGGCTGGCGTCTACGACGCCAGCCTCAACCCCGGCAAAACCCGTCGATGCCAAAAGGCCGCCGTCACGGGGTTTCACCCCGCTCCGGCGGTGAACCGCTCGATTTGCTCGCGGATGCTGCGTGTCTTCCGCAGTGTTCTACTCGCAGGTGTATGGAACGGCCGGCGTTGTGTCTGCAGTGGCGACCAACCACCGCCGGGTGGGACTGAAAGGGGCTGGGCCGCTCGAGGGCTGTGACTCGAGCGGCCCAGGGGCTTTCGCGGTACGCACTCCGAAACGCGTCCTGCTCGCACGAACATCCGAAACGCGTCCTGCTCGCACGAACATCCGAAACGCGTCCTGCTCGCACGAACA